>JBAWWF010000065.1:0-5823 GCA_037146895.1 Alphaproteobacteria bacterium
CCAGAGCGCATCCGATATTGCGGTTTAAATCGCCAAACCATGTACAATACTGCCCAAATGAGTAGGCCTTCGCCTATGGCTTCGTATAGTTGACTTGGATGGCGTGGGAGCGGTCCACCGTGTGGGAAAACTATCGCCCATGGAACATCAGTGGGACGGCCATAGTGTTCGCCATTAATGAAATTGGCAACTCTCCCGAGGAAAAGCCCCATTGGTGCACCCATAGCAATAACATCGGTCAGAGCCTTAAATGAGAGATGATGTCGATGAGCATACCAAAAAAGCGCAACGATAACGCCTATAATGCCACCGTGGAAGGCCATCCCACCTTGCCAGGTCATAAAAATCTCTAAAGGATGTTTCAAAAAATGTTCTAAATTATAGAAGAGGATGTAACCTAAGCGACCTCCCACCACAATACCAACAATGAGAGGAATTACGAGCTCTTCGGGTAGGCTTGGCTTAATTGTCGAGGGATATAATCGCAACAAACGCCTAGGGTAAAAGCAAGCCCAAATAATGGCAACAGCATAAGCGATGCCGTACCAACGCACAGGCAAAGGACCTATCTGGATTAGAATAGGGTCTATAGACGGGAAGGGGAGTAGAAAAACGTTCACCTATACGGGTTTTCTTTTGCCAAATAATTTTTAACATAGCTCTCAACGCCTTCTTCAAGCGATAGAAAAGGTTGTGAGTAACCGATCTGAGTCAGTTTTTCCATGTTAGCTTGGGTAAAAGACTGATACTGCGATTGTAATGATTCAGGCATATCAACATAGATAATGTTTGTATCCCGTGACATGGCTTTAAAAACAGCTGTAGCTAGATCATTGAACGAGCGTGCTTGACCCGTTCCCGTATTAAAGAGGCCGCTCAGTTCTGGATGTTGATGGAACCACAGCATAACTTTTGCGCAATCATCGACATGGATAAAATCGCGCTTCTGCTCGCCATGACCAAACTGGGGAACCGTCGACTTAAAAAGCTTAATAGCTCCTGTCTCATTAATTTGTTTGAAAAATTGAGGGACTAGACTCATTTGCCCGCTCTTGTGATATTCGTTAGGCCCATAAACGTTGAAGAATTTTAAGCCAACAATTTGCGGTGGTAGCATAATGTCTTCGGCATAGCCTTCGTGAATCTGTGCCAACGTTAAATCAAAAAGGTGTTTGCTCCAAGCATAAGGGTTCAAAGGTAAAAACTGCCGTAAATCATCCAGTTTCCAAGAATCATTAAATCCGTTAGCACCGTTTCCATAAGTCGCTGCCGATGATGCGTAAATAAGCCGCACACGGTTTAAACTGCACCACTGTAGCAGGCGTTTGCTGAACCGGAAATTTTGTTCTAAGACTAGATCAACGTTTCGCTCTGTTGTGCTAGAAATAGCACCAAGATGGAAAACCGTCGTGATATTGCTTTGGTTCTCTTCCAAAAAATCAAAAAGCATTATCGGTGGAATAATGTCATAAAGACGTCGTTGGCTTAAATTGCGCCATTTGTCCGTGCAATCGAAATCATCGCACACCACAAGGGGTTCTTGTGTACTCTCCTCTAAAAGCGCAACGAGGTTAGATCCGATAAAGCCACTACCGCCCGTGACAACAAGCATATACCTCTCCTAGATAGAAACCTTTTCTATTCAGGTGTATAATGATTGTTTTAGATCCTCGGGTCAAGCCCGAGGATGACACTGGGGACCCAGGGTGACACTGTGGGTCGGGCGACACTAAGAAGCCTATAGCTTCCGTAGGTCCTTTGTAATCAATCCCGTCCAAAAAGCTTCGATATTACCAAGGGTTTTCACCATACCTTTAATGTCTTGTAGGGAGACATTACTTTTAGCTAAGTGAACGGAGTGCAACTCAAGAGTACCATCAAACTTCTTAAAAAGATCGAGACCTTTTTTTGATAATTTGACATGACTAGAGCGACGATCATGGGATGATGGTTCTTGTATGAGATATTGATTCTGCACCATTTTTCTTAAGTTATAAGAAACGTTTGATCCCAGGTAATAGCCACGGTTTGTTAATTCACCTACAGTCACTTCCTCAGTGCCAATGTTATATAACACAAGGCATTGTACGTTGTTAATATCACGAACACCTATACGATCAAGTTCAGCCTTAATAACCTCAAGGAACAACCTATGCAAACGTTCAATCATAATTACTGATTCAAAATAAAAGTTCTTCATCACGGCCTTATCCTCAAATAGTTTTCTCTTCTTTCTAAGTTATCCATAAATAGTTAAATTTCATTTAATAAATCAAGTCGAAATTCTACAATAAATTTAATATCAGGACAACAACGAACCGTACCACATAAAATATAACGTTGTCACTAACAACCTTGATATTAATGAAAGTCAGGGGTACCATCAGCAAAGCGTTAGCATTATTGGGTTTGAGGAGGAAAAGAATGATAATTGGAGATTTTAATCAACATTTTTTTTCAAAATATTGGAAAATATTAGATGAAACATATCGCCAAGATGAGGAAAAAGCGGTCGCGTTTCTTTTAAAGCACCTTACCTTAACCGATGAGCAATGCGTACATATAGAGGATAAAGCCCGTCAAACAATTGTGGCTGTACGAAAACTCAAATTAAAATCCTTAAGTTTGGAAAATTTCCTCAAAACATATGCTTTAAATAGCGAAGAAGGTTTAGCATTGATGTGTCTGGCAGAAGCTTTGCTGCGAATTCCTGACACCGCCACCCAGACGGCTCTCATCCACGACAAGGTCGGCGGCGCCTCATGGGCCAAAAATATTGGTCGGTCTGATTCATTTGTTGTGAATCTCGCGAGCAGTGGTCTGGCGGTCATGGATAAGTTATTGCGCTGGCCTATTACACGCAAGGTCAGCGAGCCCATGATTCGCAAAAGCGTCGCCCACGCTATGAAAGTCCTGGGCAATCAGTTTGTCCTTGGGGAAACCATCGAAGGTGCGCTTGCCCGAGCAAAGACTTATGCAGCGGCTGGTTATTGTTTTTCCTATGATATGTTGGGCGAGGCGGCCTTAACGAAGGAAGACGCAACGCGCTACTTTTTGGCTTACACAAAAGCTATTCAGGCTCTGGATGCGAGCTCCTCGATTTCTGTAAAATTGTCAGCTCTGCATCCACGCTATGAGGTGGGCAAGCGCGGCCGCGTCCTGGAAGAGCTAGTCCCTCGCGTTTTGGAGTTAGCGAAACTAGCAAAGGCAAAGCATGTTGGCTTAACCATAGATGCTGAAGAATCGGAAAGACTTATTTTATCCCTTGAGGTGTTCGCCGCTGTTTATAAGAATACCGAGCTTGACGGCTGGGAAGGGTTAGGGCTGGCTGTGCAGTCCTACCAGAAGCGCAGCCCACACGTCATAGATTTGATAGCGGAGTTGGCGCAAACTACTGGCAGAAAAATTCCTGTTCGCCTCGTCAAAGGTGCTTATTGGGATGCGGAAATTAAGCGCACACAGGAGTTTGGTTTAAAAAACTATGCTGTGTATACACGCAAAGCATATACGGATATCTCTTATCTTATTTGTGCTCAAAAAATGTTTGAAGCTTCGGATTTTATTTATCCACAGTTTGCTTCGCATAATGCATATACCCTGGCAGCCGTAGAGGAACTAGCAAAGGGGAGGCCGTATGAGCTACAACGCTTGCATGGCATGGGAGATGCGCTCTTTGAGCATTTGCTAACTAAACCATCAGCACCTCCATGTCGAATTTATGCACCTGTTGGCGTTTATCAGGATTTGCTGGCCTATCTAATTCGCAGGCTTCTCGAGAATGGTGCTTCCACATCGTTTGTTAACCAACTATTAGATCCTACCATTTCTATAGAGCACCTGATCGAAAACCCAATTACGGTTGCAAATTCGGTGCAAACAGTGGCGCATCCCCAGATTCCACATCCTAAGGATATCCTGCAACCGCAACGGCAAAACTCTTTAGGGATAGACTTTAGCGATTACAGTGAGCTAGCTAGGATAAATGCAAAGAATAATGTTTCAGCTAAGCCTGTAAGCCCAAACCCGGCAGATATAGATACAGCAGAGGGAGCTTTTGCCGCATGGTCGCAAACGTCGGTGGTGGCGCGCAATCAGATTCTCCACCGCTTGGCTGATTTGCTGGAATCCCATGCAGTAGAGCTGATGCAGATTTTGGCGGAGGAGGGCGGCAAGACCATTAATGATGCAATGTCTGAGTTTCGCGAGGCTGTCGATTTCTGTCGCTATTACGGCAATTTAGCCGAACAAATGATGCAATCATCGACGACATTACCAGGCCCAACTGGTGAGCTCAATCAGCTGTCTTTACACGCACGGGGGATTTTTGTATGCATCAGCCCCTGGAACTTTCCTCTAGCTATCTTTTTGGGGCAAGTTGTTGCTGCTTTGGCTACTGGCAATGTTGTGTTAGCAAAGCATGCCTCGCAAACGCCGCGGATTGCATCGCGGGTTGTTGAATTGGCATATGAGGCTGGCATTCCAGGCGCAGCCTTGCAATTGCTCTTTGTTGAGGGTGCGTACGTGAGTCAGTATATACTTAGCGATCCGCGCATTGCTGGCATTGCTTTTACGGGTTCCACCAGTACGGCGCGGCAGATTAATCAGGCGTTGGCTAACAAACCAGGCCCCATCGTGCCGTTAATTGCGGAGACTGGCGGCCTTAATGCGATGATTGTTGATTCTTCAGCACTCTTCGAGCAAGTAGTGCGTGACGTTATCGCGTCGGCCTTTCAGAGTGCTGGGCAGCGGTGTTCGGCGTTGCGTCTTCTTTTTATCCAGGAGGATGTTGCCGATGGCCTTCTGCGCATGCTTGCCGGGGCTATGGCAGAACTCCGCATAGGTAATCCAGAGGACATAACAACAGACGTTGGTCCGGTTATTGACAAGCAAGCCCAGGCGCTGCTGGAGCTTTACTGCGAAGAGATCGCCCCTAAGGCCAAGCTGATTTATCGGTGCCCTTTGCCTGACGATCTCATCGGAGATTTTGTTGCGCCACAGGCTTGGGAGATCGAGCACTCGAACCTTCTGGATCGCGAGGTTTTTGGGCCGATTCTCCATGTGGTACGGTATAAGTCTACGGAGCTTATGTCGGTCATTGAGCAAATCAATGCCAAGGGCTATGGGCTGACTATGGGGGTGCATAGTCGCATCGATGCGGTTATCCAAATGGTGCGCCGCCATGCGCGCGTCGGCAATCTCTATATTAATCGCAATATAATTGGTGCGGTTGTTGGCGTGCAACCGTTTGGAGGCGAGGGCCTCTCAGGCACGGGGCCCAAGGCGGGCGGGCCGCATTATCTAACGCGCTTTGTGGTTGAGCGCACCTTTACCCAAAACACCACAGCAACAGGAGGCAACACGGCATTGTTGATGCTTGGAGAGTAGGGGGTTCACGAAGCTCGCCCTAAAATTTCCCGTTTGCCGACATGGTTGGCGAGAGATTTGGCTGTTTTTACGTGTCCTGAAAAATAAAATCGATGTCACGTGACCCATGCAATACACGGATTAACTCAATATTGTTTTCTAAAGACAAATAAAAAATCACATAACGCTTACAAACAAAGCTACGTAATCCTGCCATTAATTCTGGACGTTCTCTACCCATCAAAGGCGATCTTAGAAGAGTGCGAATAGACATTTCGATAGTGTCAAGCAAGAGATCGGCATTCTTTGGATTATCGAGAGCAATATGTCTCCAGATTTCCAAGAGGTCAGCCTCAGCAAGTGGTCGTTTTAAAATTTGGGCCATTTTTTTCTAATCTGACCTCAGTTCGGGATAAAAGAGAAAGCCATAAGATGTGCTCCACTGTCATACCGGAAGCT
>JBAWWF010000066.1:0-5808 GCA_037146895.1 Alphaproteobacteria bacterium
ATAGGGCTGTCAGGAGAATTGGCCAAGGCCCAAGCATAAGGCCAATTACGCATGAATACAGCGTTGCCAGTTTGAAAAATGCCGCGCGCCTCTTCTTCAGCATAATTCAAAACACCCTGCGGTGTGATAGTACCAATAAATCCTTGAATGAGTGTCAGGGCCTTGACGGCATTTTCTTTATCAAGAGCCAGCTTCCCGTTTTCATCAATAAGCGTCCCAGAGTTATGTGAGACAAGCCATTCGTAAGCATTGCAGGTTAAGCATTCCTGAGCGCGCGCCTGGAAGACAAAGCCCCACATCTTGTCGTTGCCTAGTTCACGCTCTCCAGCTTGAATGACTCGTGCGGTTTCTCCTAGCTCTTCCCAGGTCGTGGGAACCGTGCGAGCGTACTTCTCAAGAAGATCCTTGCGATAGTACAATAGCCCAGCGTCCGTATACCAAGGGATAGCAACGAGGCGGTCCTCGATAATATTGTTCTTAAGCATCGCGGGAAAGAATCGGGCTCTTTCTTCATCACTAACGTCCGCGGATAAATCCACCAGATGCTCGGCAAAACTACCAACCCAAACCACATCGATCACATAGACATCGATATCTGCTGATTGGCTGGACATCATTTGCGTTAGGTAGGCAAAATCGTTTTGATTATGGGGGATAGCGATAACTTCAACAGTATTGCCGGTCTTTTTAGACCACCGCTCAGCACCTGCCTTGCAGAGTTGTGCTTCCTTACCATCCGTTTGACACGTCATACGTAAATGGACACTCTCAGCAATTGCCGGAGAAACCATAGCAAGTGCTATCATTAACAACCAATGGGGCATTTTTAACATGGAATCCTCAAAATATTATTTCTTCGCTCAAAGCTAGTTATGGCATCTCTTGAGAACATCATAAAGAGAAAAAATTTCATAATGAAAGTAATTTGTATCGTGTTGCTTTGCCTTGGCCTAGACGCTCCAGACGTTTTAAATCAAGTAACTTTTTGATTATCGATTCAACAGTGCGCTCAGGAAAACCAAGTGCGCTTACAACATCTCTACGGCTAAATTCAGCAGCACCGCTGGTTATGATCCATTGCCATAAGACGCGTTGTTTGTCAGAGAGCAAGTACTCTATGTTATCACCCGAAATGATTTTCAAGGCTTGTAGGCTTTGTGTCTTTATGCATTTCAAGAAAAACAAAAGCCATACCGAAATCTCTTCTTGCTCTGTTTTCCAAGTAGTTTGCGTTTTATTAAGAGCTAGGTAATAGTCGACTTTGTTGTCTTCAATAATGCGTTCATGTGATATGATGGAAGCAAATAAATATCCCTGTTGCAGAAGCATCAGGTTTGTTAATAGCCGACTGGTTCTACCATTGCCGTCTTGAAATGGATGAATAGCGAGATATTCAAAAATAAAATTAGCGATGATAATCAGAGGATGTTTTGCCTTTGTTAGAATTGCCCAATTATACCAATCAATAAGCTCCTGCATTTCTTTTCTCACTAGATAAGGCGGAGTAGGATCAAAGATAACACCAACGATATTACCTCTATGATCTTTGGCCTCTACACGGTTTGAGCCAATTTTGTATTGCCCTTTATGCGGCATGTCCTTTTCGCTGTAGAGAAGCATATCGCTGTGGAGTTGCAAAATAGAGGATTCGCTTATAGGAATATTCTGGTAATTGCTAAAGATCAGTTCCAGCCCTTCAAGATAACCTGCAACCTCTTGCTCGTCACGGCTTTTAAATTTTTTAATGCGCAGATTCCTATAGAGATTTTCAACGTCTTGATCCTTGAGAAGGTTTCCCTCAATACGGTTGGAAGCTCCTGTGGAGGTTATTATCACTGAGCGAGTTAAGCGTTCAAGCGTTTGCGGTAATAAATTCTCAGTTATCTCCCAACTGTTTTTGACACCGTCAATCTCTGCGAGATTTGCATAAACTTCTTCGACAACAGAATGGTTGAGGCTAAGCCTCTTGTGGATACGAAAATCTTTCCAGTCGTCCATCATTTATTCTCACATTAATGGTATGTGAGATTATGTGAGATTATGTGAGCAAAGTCAAAATATTATTTATTTCAGTATGTTAGCAGCGTTTGTCTTCTCACAAACACCAGGAGAATCTTCAATAACTAAAGACTGAACTGTTAGGCCGTCCAGCTGCATATTAAACCGCTGCGCACGTATCCCTAGTCCAGCTTGCCCCAAATCAATATCAAGCCCAAGCGCCTTGGTTAGCTGTGCATCCCAATCGGCAATGAAGTCAATAAGAGCATCAGCTTTGGTGGTCTTAGCCCAAGCTTGCATCACGAATGGATCATTAACTGCAAGGCAAATAATTCGGTCAAACCCTTGAGCTTTTAGAAGAGCGCAATTTGCTACAAAGCTTGGCAATTGCTGATCATTGCAAACAGGTGTAAAAGCACCAGGCAAACCAAACAACACTGATTTTCCTTTAAAATAATCACCAGCCACAGCCTCCAAGACAATTCCACCTTGAACGCAAGTAAAACGTAGGTCTGGTACTGTATCGCCTACACGAATTTGTGTCATAATTCATCCCTCCTTAAACCAGCCCCATATTGGCACACTTTTGCTGTTTTGGTAAAAGCTTTAAATGACTCCGAGAAATTAAAATTAAATTTGGGTCACGCTATGTTATGTGATAAAAAAAACCATCACCTGTAGGAGAATTAAGTGTGAAAAATAAACTTTTAGTCGTACTTACGATGGGTTTTTTTGCAACGACAGCAACTATCGCTATGGAAATGACGGCGTCAGCACTATCAGACGCGTTAAGAGAAGGGCATTTTCTAAATAGCCAATCCACAGTTTCATATGTAGAAACGGGAGTGGAGGCAGAAGAAAGATCATTATCGTCAGAAGATGAAGACTTTGAAGAGGTATCGGCTCCAAGTCTGCAACTAGCAGCAGCGGATTTAAAACCAGCGGGATGGGAGCCATTGAGCATGGTTTATCGCGCTTGGGGTGGAGAAAGCGTCTGCACGCAGAGAGAAATAGATCTACAACGGCTGCTAGATGCGGTGCAAGCACAATGTGATGCACGGCCAACTCTGGCGATGTTAGATGAGGCATTGGCCTTGAGCGCGGCAACAAAGGCGGCGTTAGACGCGATGCAAGCTGAGCGTGATGCAATGCAAGTTGAGTTAGATGCAGTAAAAAATACTTTAGCTGCGAAGCAGGCTGAGTTAGAGACTACAAAGGTTGCTTTGGCGGTGATGCAAAAAGAGCGTGATGCGCGACCAACGTGGGCTGGGACGGCAGCTACGCCAAGGCCAGCAGCACCAAGACCACCAGCACCAAGACCACCAGCAACCGCAGTAAACTCTGTAGTGAGAAAGGATGGAGGGGCATCTCTTTTTTCTTGATATTTTTCGTGGACTTATTATAAAAATACAAGAGTGAGACAACATTTAAGGCTGGTGCTACATGGATATTATTTCTCGATAAGCTAATAACAAGTTTTATTAACTCCTAAACAATTCGAGAGATTTTTATCATGCATCATCCTATCCACCTTCAGGCCATTGGTCTGTCTTTCCCCCATAAAACATGCTTTGAAGGATTATCGACGCACATCCACCATGGTCAGCGCATCGCCATTATCGGCCTTAATGGTAGCGGCAAGTCGACGCTGCTGCGCATCATTCAAGGGCTGGTTGAGCCTTCTTGGGGTGCCATCAACATCCCTGACGGCACTGTTTTTGGCTATGTTCCGCAAGTAATCGAAGAATTTGATACCTTGAGCGGCGGTATGCGCTTTAATGCGCGCCTCACCCAAGCGCTGACCCAAGGTGCGAATGTCCTTTGTTTGGACGAGCCGACGAATCACCTCGATCTCAAGAATCGCCAATCCCTGATGCGGCTGTTACAGAGCTTGCCATGTACGCTCATCGTCGCGTCCCATGATGTCGAGCTATTGCGGACTTGTGTTGATGATATTTGGCATATTGATGAGGGACAGGTACATTTCTTTCCTGGTAGTTATGACGCCTACGTTACTACTTGTCAGAAACATCAAGAATCTCTGGAAGCCAAGCTCAGCCGCCTTGAGCAAGACAAAAAACAAGCGCATCTTGATCTGATGCAAGAGCAGAAGCGCGCCAAAAAACGTAAAATCCAGGGAGAAAAGAATTATAACGGGCATGAGAAGTCAGAGCTGCGTGCCAAACAAGGACAAGGCGAGCGAACAACGAACCGTAACAAACGCCCAATTAATGAGACCAGGGCTCAAATCTTACACGACTTGCAGAATATTCGTATCTCCGAAGTCATCAAACCAAAGTTCAACCTGACGGCCCGAGACTTATCGTCTGCAAAGGCTATAGTTTCAATAACTGACGGTACTTGCAGCTACGCGCGGCCCATATTGAAAAACATCAACTTGACGGTTGGATGCCAAGAGCATGTTGCTATTGTGGGTGATAATGGCTCAGGGAAGACGACGCTCATTAAGGGGATCTTGCTAGATCCAGCGGTTAAATGTGCTGGCACCTGGAATATGCCGCAACCACAGGATATTGGATACCTAGACCAGCATTACAGCACCTTGACGCCAAATGTTTCAGTATTGCAGGTCTTGCAGGCCATTGTGCCGGAGTGGCCCACCCACGAGATCAGACGGCATTTGAACGATTTTTTGTTCCGCAAAAATGAAGAAATCGCCATCAATGTCCAGCAGCTATCAGGTGGCGAGAAGGCCAGGCTATCCCTTGCATGTATTGCCGCCAGGAGTCCTAAGCTCCTGATTCTGGACGAAATTACCAACAATTTGGATTTAGAGACCAGGGAGCATGTGATCCAGGTCTTGCAAGAATACCCTGGTGCCATGATGGTTATTTCCCATGATGCAGATTTTCTTCAGCAAATCCGCATCGACAAATTCGTACCGATTTTAGATTTTACCTTGTAGTATTAACTTGGCGTATTAAGATTGTGAGGTATTTGTATGTGGTATGATCGACATCTGCAAGATAAGATCCGACGAATGGCGGATAACTTTAAGGTTGTGCTTTTGCTTGGTGCACGCCAGGTAGGCAAGTCATCGCTGCTGGCTCATTTATATCCTGAGTTAAAACACATTACTTTTGACCCGTACAATGATCAGTTTGGAGCAAAGGCGGATCCCGATCAATTTTTAAAGAACTTCCCAAGCCCAATAATCCTTGACGAAGTTCAATATACACCAACGCTTTTGGCGGCCATCAAGCGTTTTGTCGATCAATCCCCCCAAAAAGGACAGTATTTCCTGACGGGTTCGCAAAACTTTTCCATGCTGAAAAACGTTGGCGAGAGCATGGCAGGTCGCGTCGGGATTCTCGAGATCAATGGACTTACCTATTTCGAGCAACGCAACCATATAGACACTCATTGGCTTAAACCATACCTTGAGTCTCCAGACACGTTTCATCTAAATTTAACGGCCAATAAATCAGAAGGGATTTATGAAAAAATATGGCGTGGGGCATTGCCGTCTATATCAGAAATTGATGGCGACTTGGTTGCTGATTATCATGCCTCTTACATCCAAACCTACTTAGAGCGGGATGTTCGCGCTTTCGAAGAAATAGAGGAGATGGAAAAGTTTGATCGCTTTTTAGGATTATGTGCAGCGATGACCGGTCAAGAAATCAATGATGCAGAATTTGCACGTGAGCTGGATATATCTGCTCCGACCATGAAAAGATGGCGCAATAGGCTTCTTGCTAGTTATCAATGGATGGAGGTTTTGCCTTATTTTGGCAATGCGATTAAGCGCCTAAGTAAGAAACAAAAGGGGTACTTCTGTGATACTGG
>JBAWWF010000067.1:0-5719 GCA_037146895.1 Alphaproteobacteria bacterium
ATTAACCTATCTCTGGTCAGGGCTTCCAGCACAGAATTATCTACTGGTGCACCTTTTGCAGGTTTAGCATTCTTTTGTTGGCGGGCAGCCCCCATAGGCTTAATGTTGCACCGATCATTTGCAGTACATCTAACTCTACATGCTGCATCATTATACGAAAGACAGAAAGCTGGACATGAGCTGTCTACACAATTCTTGGTGACGGATCCTTCACAATCTTTAGTAATTTTTCTGATGTTGGGCGTAGATTGTTGTACAAGCGCAGCTGGAGCTTTTTGTGCGGGCGCAGCTGGAGCTTGTTGCCATGCCTGAGCTGACTGACCAGCCGCATTTGCACCAAAGCTACCTGCGAAAACTAATACCGCGCTAGCTATAACTATTGATTTGATTAATTTCATTACCTAATCTACCTATTTGTAATTAGCTTACGATTTATCCCTTAACAAAGAGTAAAAAGCAATCCGGGCGGCGCCATAGCGTCGTTCATCGAGTATGTGAAACGCAGGCGGTGGTGTCCACTGGCTAGTGGCAGATGTCTCCATGACGATGGTGGTTTTGCTGTGCAACCACCCGCGGGTATGCAATATCTCCAAGGTGGGCGTCTCAAGGTTTTCGTGGTATGGCGGGTCAATAAATACAAGATCAACTGGTTGTGTGGCTTGTGGCAAACGTTGCACGGACAGGGTAAGAAGCGTACACAAGGATTCCGCACCTAGTTTATGAACATTTTGCTTGAGAGCTTGCATGGCTTCAGGGTGTTGTTCCACAAATGTGACGTGGGTTGCTCCACGGGAAAGTGCTTCGAGACCAAGTGCTCCTGAGCCTGCAAAAACATCGATAGCATTAGCCCCAACTAAGGATAGGTCAGAATTATGACTAAGAATATTAAAGATTGCGGCGCGGGTTCGTTGTGCGGTGGGCCGTGTGACTGCTGTTGTGGGCTGCGCTAAGAGCGCCCTTCGGAAACGCCCACCGACAATGGTCAACATGGCTTATTAAGAAAAGGAAAGTGCCGTACAAAGGTCTCGTGGGGAACCTCGGAAACTTGGCCGAGTTCTAATTCCCCTAGCTGAAAAGGTCCATAGGCCAAACGTCTAATGCGGTTGACGCTAAGCCCCAAATGCCCCAGGACCACTCGAATCTCGCGGTTTTTACCTTCAACGAGTGTCACATATAGCCACGTATTGCTAGATCCCTGGCGCGTAATTTCCACTTGGATTTTGCCGTAATGAATGCCATCAATGGTGATGCCGTTAATAAGGTCGTGAAGGGCACTTTCGTCGAGGTCCCCATGTACCCGCACAGCATAATAGCGTTGCCACGCGGTCTTCGGGAGCTCGCAATAGCGTGCCATATCGCCGTTATTGGTTAACAAGAGCAGCCCCTCGGAATTCAAGTCAAGGCGGCCCACAGAAATGATGTGGTGCTTAAAGGGAAGGGCCTGGAAGATGGTCGGGCGACCTTGGGGGTCGTGATTCGTGCACAGCAAACCGCGCGGCTTGTGATATAGCCATAGGCGAGGGCGTTCCGGCATTCGCAATGGCCTATCATCAACCAGAATGCGGCTCGCATCTTCGACTTGCGTACCTGGAGAGGTAATGACCGCGCCATCAACTTTGACGCGACCATCCGCTATCCAACGTTCTGCCTCACGACGTGAACATAGGCCTGCTTGGCTGAGCCATTTAGATATACGTGCTAGTGTCATGGTTTTTGCTTCTCTGAAACTTCTGATTTTACTGGTGTTCCCGGCGGGATTCGAACCCACGACCTCAAGATTAGGAATCTTGCGCTCTATCCTGCTGAGCTACGGGAACAGGATTAATAAATACTTTGTATCATGTGGAGCGAAGATCGTGTACCATTAAGTTTAGAAACGCAAAAAATAAGGATGACGAAACATGATCAAATCTTCCTCGCCTCTCACGTTACTCAAGCATGTTCTGGCTAACGGGCGCACTCTACCGGTTTATCTACGACCTAACAAACGCATGAAAAATATCAGGGTCCGCTTACATCCGCGCCATGATGCTGTGATAATATCAACGCACCCACGTGTTCCTATTGATTACGTCCACCACTTCTTAGAAGGAGCCAAAGAGTGGATTGAGAAATCAACCCAAAAAAGGAGCTTACGTACTCTTTTTGCTCCAGGTCTACAAATATCAGCTTTGGGTAAGATGATGATGCTTGAACACTGCGAATCGTCAAAAAGACATTCCTCAGGGTCTTATGTTTCCTGTACAGAAACTAATATTATAGTTTGTGGTGCAATCAGTGAATTCAATATCAGGATTAAAAAGTTTTTAAAACATCTAGTATTAGAGGAAGTTAAAAAACAAAGCCTTGCATATGCAAACCTCTTAGGTTTCCCTATTAACAAAATTTCCCTCAGAGATAATACATCTTGTTGGGGCAGTTGTTCTGGAAAAGGAAATTTGAGCTTTAACTGGCGGATCGCTTTAGCACCATCGGCTGCTTTGTCTTATTTGTGTGCACATGAAGTCGCGCATTTGAAACACAAAGACCACTCGGCAAACTTCTGGGAAACTGTCGAATCATTATACCCAGACTACAAGGCATCACGTGCTTGGCTCAAAGAACATGGGACGAAATTATTGTCCTATGGCTAGAAAACCAACCGACGATGAGCGTGCATTATGGCAGCAGATGATCAAAGACGTGGTGCCACTTACACATAAAGCCGTTGTTGTAAGTAAGGGCCCCGTAAATATGGCATCTGTGCACAAAAAAATCGTAGAACGGCAATATAAAGAGCTCTATGCAAATATCGCAGCACCACCAGAGAAGGGGAGAGGGCAGGGAGCTGCAGAATCAAAGCTCATGCCAACCGGAAAGGTCCAGCTTGAAGGGAGAATTGACCTACATGGTATGACCTTGGCTCAAGCTGAAGATCATTTGAAACGTTATTTGCTGCATGCACAATTGAATAACAAACGCTGGATTCTGGTGATTACGGGAAAGGGAGCACCCGACAATCCCGATAGCTTGCGGCGTGCAGTGCCGCTTTGGCTAAATCAATGGACGGTTATTGCTGGCTACAGGGTTGCTAAACCTCACGATGGCGGTGAGGGGGCTCTTTACGTTTGGATCAAGAAGTTGGTTTGAAATAATTATACGGAATGCCCATAAGCTTTGCGAAATCTTCTGCGGATGCGGAATTCAGCTCTGTTTTTTGTACATCAGGACCGAACCATTCTTTTAAACGCGCTGCTTTACCTCTTTGCAGAACATAAGCAAGTCGTGAGGTTATTTCGTAAGCCTCTTGGTCGCTTATAGAGGGGTGGTCTTTCTGAATTGAATTGTTGATCAGGATTTTCTTCTCCTCTAAGAGAGCTTGGAGCCTGTTATATTGGCTGCGTGTGCTCACCTCTTCAATCCCCCAAGGTCCGAAAGAACCAAGGATCAGCAAGGCTGCTGCACTCATAAGCATGAATTGTGCGATCTTTTCTCGAGGGCGCAGACAAGAATGAACCACACACAATGTCATCCATAAGAACAGAAGGGCGGTGGTGTACCGAGATTCGGTAATACCATACTATAGAACACTTGAGAGTACTGCCAAAGGAAAGCGATCAACGGTATTACAAACCTCCCGTTGCATCTCCTGAAATGTCATACCAAGCATCGATAACTCCTTTATCTACAATCTTACTCAGATTTAAGTATTGCTGTACACTCTTTAAAGGTGCTACCAATGTATCATGAAAAATGAATTGATTCTTGTGCTTGCGCTGGTGCTGTCATCCTGTTCTTCTGACAAGGGCATCAACAATTGTGCGCTACGAGATCGGGTGATTGCTTGTGGGGCTGGGTTTTCAGAAGATACACAAGCTTCATTAGTGAGTTCCATTGATAAAACTACCGTTAAGGCAGATGCCGCAGTTGATTTTAAGGATGAGGTAAAAATCGTTATTTTCAACAAAATCCCTCCAAGCGACCGCCTCAAAGCCTATGAAGACTATATACGGTGCATTGAAGCAAAGTAGAAAAGAGTTTAACTAATGGCCAAGCTTCTGTGGGGGAAAGTTTACTACCAAGATCACTTTGCCGGACTCTTGCAAGAGGAACCAGGGGATCGCACCTCTTTTGTCTATGACGAGACGTATCTCAATGCAAAGCAACCAGCCATAGCTCATACTCTCCCTCTGCAAACCTCACCACATATAAGCATTGCTGGTTTGCATCCGTTTTTTGATAATCTTGTCGCTGAAGGTTGGCTTGAGAATGCACAAACCAGGCTACTTGGGAAGCGTGATGCCTCGCGTTTCGAGTTACTTCTTGCCTTTGGTTATGATTGCGCTGGAGCTGTTTCTGTTGTGGACCCTGAACCGTCAGGCTTATCTGAATTATTGTTGGACAGCGAAGATAACAAAGAAATGGCTGTCTTGACCAGTAGAGCGTCGCTTTCAGGTGTCCAGCCGAAACTGGCTGTTGTTCAGCGGGAAGGGGGGTATTTTCCAGCTCGAATCAATGAGTTGAGTACGCATATTGCCAAGTTTCCCACTGCTGCACATGACGACATAGTCACAAATGAGTATCTTACCACGCAAGCCTTTAAGGCATTATTACCCGAAGATACACATGTTGATTTATCTATCGATGAGGTCGTAGGGCTTTCCGAAGCAGCGTTGATTATTAAACGCTTTGATCGCATAGATGGTAAGCGCATTCACTTTGAGGAGTTCAACCAACTCTTGGGGAGAAAATCTCATCACAAGTACGATGGTTCGTATAAAGAGATGAGCCACTTTATTCGTAACATGTCCGGATGTTTACATACGGAAAACTATCGCCTTTATGCGCGCATTTTGGGCGGTCTGCTGTTGGGGAATACGGATATGCATCTCAAGAATTTTGCTATGTTTCATGCACCAACTGGCATGAGCTTGACGCCATCTTATGATCAGGTGGCGGCTGCGATCTACCAGTACAAGACCATTGCTTTGGCGATAGGAGGTGCAAGTAATCTACCAATCGGGACGCTAAAGGCAAAAAACATGATTACAATGGCTGATGAATTTGCATTGCCTAAAGAAGCAGTTAATATGTTTGTGCAGCAGCTAGCGCGCAACAAGGATCAGGCTAAAGACGCAATTACCCAGGCCAGCATTGGTAGCTCAACCTTGAAAAACCAACTCATTAAGCAAATAGAATCAAGGTGGAACGGAACGTTTGCCTTGATTAGCCAAAGTCTATAAGCCACCCAGTAAAACCTATCAGCTATTTTCCATAATATCTATTATGCAACTCAAGGGTGTGGTAGTTATTCTATCTCGTGCCCAGCCACTAAGGCATCCATTTGTTGGGCCAATACGCCTAGCTTTGCACGCTGTTCATTTACTAGATCACTAAGATCATCTAGACTACTGTCTACCTTGGTTTTCATTTTGATCATCTGGAAACCACTCCTTGCGACAGGCTCAATGAAAGAAACCCACCGATGATTACGCTTATATAAACTAACTTTCTCAACATATTTTGATCCTTAGATTGGGCGCATAAGGCTTCGCTTATCATATGTTATTTCTAAGGGGTTTGTCAAGCGATTTTTGGTGAATATGCTTACCACCCGACGTAATTTAAATAACATCTAAAATAACCTCAGTTCTGGATAAAAAAGGCTTAAAAGTGAGTTGCTACCTCATGCTTGTCATGCCGGAGATTAGATTTTCTTGGACGAACATCGTGAGTCCTT
>JBAWWF010000068.1:0-5715 GCA_037146895.1 Alphaproteobacteria bacterium
GCCCAAGATTTCTTTTCTTGATAGATCGCCTACCACCAAAGAAGAGCAGAGCATCACAATCCCTATGGATGAGGATTTGTACGCTCCTCTCCTGCGTGGTGCTAAATGGGTGAATCAGCCCTAATTTGCAAATAACCCTACTTAAATTATTGAACTTGAATTTTAACCCTACTTAAATTCTTGAATCATAATTTTAACCCTACTTAAATTCTTGAATCATAATTTTAACCCTGCTAATATTACTTAATAGTGATTTTTAGTAGGGATAATTTGATAATATGCAGTTAAGATTATTGCGAGAGCTTGAACAACAAAACCCATGGCTTAATAAAAAAAACCAACCAGTTTTGACTGTTCCAAACTATCGCAATCGTTTGCAGATTGATACGCTTATGCTGCCTGAATGGGATAAATTATGGACAATTCTTATTGGCCCCCGCCGTGCTGGCAAAACAACTCTCGGTAAATACTTGTGCCAGCAGCTCTTAAACCAGGGAAGATTTAAGGAGCTTTTATATTTGAATTGCGACCTTGAAGAGGTTCGCTCATGGCTAACCTCACCTCTGTTCATTCCAGAAGGGATGCAGCAATTCAACCTTACGGCACCTATTATCTTTATTGATGAAGTTCAACGGCTTCCATCTCCTGGTTTACTGTTAAAAACCATTGCTGACTTGAATTTACCGATTAAAATGATAGCTTCTGGATCCTCTCAGCTTGAGATCAAAAGCAAAGTACAAGAATATTTGACGGGGCGACAGTTCTCTTCTCTAGTTTTACCTCTAAGCTTTAAAGAATGGGAAGCATCGACGCATCTAGAGGAGCTACTTATTTATGGGGCTTACCCGCAAATAGTGGATGGAAGCGCAAAAGAGTTGCTTCTTGCTCAGCTTTACCAAGATTATATTGCAAAAGATATCATTGAGACACTCCAACTAGGAAAACCAGATATCTTTCAAAAGCTATTAGGATTAATTGCCCATAGCAGTGGTCAGCTTGTTAACTATAGCCAACTGGCAGCAGATTGTCAGGTAAATGTCAGTACGATAAAGCATTATTTGTCGATTGCACAACAAACCTATGTAATCGCAGAAGTTACGCCATTTGTTGGGAACAAAAGGACAGAATTGACTAGCAATCCTATTTTTTATTTTATTGACAATGGATTTCGCAATTACGCTCTCAGAAACTTTAGCGAGCCAACATATCGCAATGACCTAGGATTGCTTGTTGAGGGAGCTGCCTTTCAGGAGATTTACAAGTTTATCACCCAAAACTTTTTAAATTATTCCATTCATTACTGGCGCACAAAGTCAGGTGCTGAAGTCGATTTTGTTATCCGTAAAAATGACGATAGCATTTTACCTATTGAAATAAAGTATAGAAATCTCAAAATCCCTCAAGTAAGTCGAGGATACAGGTCTTTCTTGCAGGCCTATCAGCCAAAAGTTGCTGTTATGATAACAAAGAATCTTATTCATGTTGAGAAAATTGACAATACTGATGTTCACTTCATTCCATTTGAACAATTCGACCAATTGTTTCCTTTGATCTTATCTTTATGAATCCACTATTTGTCTCTCAACGGGTGATATTGCGTAACTAACTCATTAAGATGGTCCGATACAACATGTGTATAAACCTGTGTCGTTGAAATGTCAGTATGCCCTAGCAACTTTTGAATAGCCAGAAGGTCAGCTCCACGGCGCAGCAGGTGGGTCGCAAAGGCATGGCGGATTACGTGCGGCGATACTTTGGCCGGATCAATCCCCGCCTTAAGTGCGATATCTTTAAGGCATTGGGCAAATCGCTGGCGGGTTAGATGCCCTTGCGCACCAGATGAGGGGAAAAGCCACCGCTTGGCCGCTTCATTCTTGATAAAACTAGGGCGAATACTTAAATAGGCGTGTATGGCTTCAATGGCTGGCGGCGTTAAAATGACAAGCCGCTCCTTGCGGCCTTTGCCCTGGATGATCAATGCATTGCTCACTGTTTGCTCTTTGGGCTGCAAACGCAAAACCGATAATGGCAGAGTCACAAGCTCGCTGACGCGCATACCTGTTGCGTAAAGCATCTCCAGTAGAGCTGCACAGCGCACGCCCTCACGGGTTTTATCTGCATGAGCAGTACTTAGCAGTAGCTCAACATCGTCTTCACTCAAAATTTTAGGCAGTGATTTCAGCGTGCGGGGTAAATCAACACCTTTGGTGGGGTCGTGCTCGCAATATTTCTCGCTCATAAGATAATGAAAATACTGACGCAAAGCCGATATACGACGTGCAAGTGTTGAGCCTTGCTTTCCCGATTGGCTTAAGGAATAGAGATAGTCTTGGACGTGCTGCCGCTTTGTATGGGTTGGATCTGAGATTTTTGTGAACGTAAAAAAATCAACAAGATCAGAGCGATAACTAACCAATGTTAGATGGGCTGCTCCGCGCTCAACGGTGAGCATCTCAAGAAACCCATCTAACTTTGGTATCATCGATTGGCAACAGAAGCCGTGATGTCAGTACGTGTTTGCGTGGAGGCCGGCATATATCCAACGAATCCAAAATAAACAATAAGACCAACTGCTATAGTAATAACTCCGATCCCAACCGCCCTTTTAACTATTATCATTTTTAGCCCAACCATAATCTATAATACTAAACCCAACAGTGGGATCAATAATCGGGAAATCAACGCGATCAACCCAAATTGCAAAATAACGCCATGGATCATAAGACAAAGGAATGAGCCAGTACTGGTGCATAACAAGACGATCCAACGCATGAACCGTAGCTGTTAAGGTCTCATAATCCCTACAAAAAGGTAACCTTTTCGCTAGCTCTTCCACCACCTCGTCCTTGGAACCAATGTAATTGGTAGAGCCTTCAATATCCGCATTTTTAGCACTGAAAAAATAACCCTGCTCACTACCTGGTGATAGAGAATTACTCCATGTGTGAATAATCATATCAAAATCGCGGTTAGATGTACGAGCTTCGTACTGCGTTGTATCGACAAGGCGCACCGTCAGCACAATGCCTAATTTCGCCAAGCTGTTTTTTAAGCTCAAAGCAATTTTTTCAAGCTTCTGATCTTTAAGCAAAAACTCAAAACTAAGCGGCTTAGAATAAATACCTCCGCCTTGATCCTGTACGCGTTTTCCGTTGACAACGATCCAGCCCGCCTCTTTAAGTAAGGCATCGGCTTTGGTCAAGTTTTCACGTTGATCGCCATCACCTTTAGTTTGCGGTAGTATAGCCGCTGTTTCAAGGCAATCTGCCGAAATCTTATCACCAAAGCCCAGCAGTATCTCACGCTCTTTGCCCTCGGCACGTCCTTGATACGCAAGCTTGGTATTTGCAAAAAGACTTGTTGGGCGCATTAGACTATCATTGAAAATCATTTTATTCAGAGTTTCAAAGTCAAAAGCATAAGTAAGTGCTATCCTTAAACGACGATCCTCAAAAATAGGACGGCGCATGTTGAAAATAATCGTCTTTACGGCAACGGGACGTTGATGCGCAACCTTAAACAGTTTAATTTTACCTGATTTGACCGCTTTCGCTGAAACATAAGCAGTTTCCCAATGATTAGGATCCGTTTCAAAGTAGCAATCAGAATCGCCTGAAAGAAAAGCCTGAAACTGCATTGCGGCATTTTTATAGTAATCAATGCGGACTTTGTCAAAATTATTCTGTCCGACCATCGTTGGCAAATCCGCAGCCCAATAGTCTTTGACACGCTCATAGGTAATTGACCGCCCTTGATCAACCTCTGCAATACGATACGCACCGCTGCCTAAGAGAGGTGTCAGCCCTGTTTGTGTAAAATCCTTCCCCTCCAGGCTCTTTTGCGACAAGGGCTTTACCGATGATAGAACAGTAAAAGGAATCTCAGGATCATACCCTTGTTCTTCCTCATTAAAGCTTATAACCAACGTGAGTGCATCATTGACTTGGATGTCCTTAATTTTCGAGAAAAAGTAACGATAACGTGGCCAACCTTTCTCAATCAACAGCTCAATAGTGAACTTAACGTCTTGGGCAGTAATGGGGCTACCGTCATGAAAACGCGCTCGCGGATCGATGAAAATGGTCATTTTACTGGCATCAGGTGCAATATCTACTTTTTCAGCAATGAGCGGATAAAGGGAAAAAGGTTCACCAGGCGAACGTTTCATAAGCGGATCAAATGTAAGAGGATCAAACGTACTAGTAAAGCCAGACACAGCAACGCCTTTGACGATGAAAGGATTCACGCTGTCAAATGTCCCCACAGCATTGAGCCGTAACGTCCCGCCTTTAGGAGCGTTGGGATTAACATAGGGCAAGTTTGTAAAACCTGAGTTCAGCTGTGGTTTCCCATAACGAGACACACCACCAGCAAAGCTTACCTGGCAGAGCAAAACACTTACAAATATTACAAAAATACGGACTAGCATAACTACCTCCTATTTCTTTTCAATAAGGTTCATTAACTTCAGGCATCAACTACACCCTACAGTCGTTATAAAGATTTTTTGAGAAAATGCAATCACTCTTTGAGCCTAAAGAAGGTATACGACATGGTGATTAACTTTATATCGTCCAATTGTGGGTTATTGGCGAGATCAGTATCCACAAAAAACAGCAGTGGCATTTCCCGACGTTCGTGAGGAAGTAGTGTCTGCCGCTCATAGCAAAAGCACGCGACCTTATTAAAGTAGGGAGCAGCCTTTTCCGGCGTCACATTAAAGGTCGCCATGCCAACAATTGGTTGATCTGTAAGGTTTTGCACCTCAAAGAAACTCAAACCATTCTCGCCAACTTTTAATGTGATTTTGTTTTGCAAGGGCTTGAATTTCCACGGCAAGTGGCTGTGCGTATCCGCCGTGAATTGCACAGTAATTGTCCGATTGATAACCTTTTGCGAAGGCACAAGGCTCAGGCGCGGCGTGCCTGCAAAACCTGTTTGCTGACAAAATATCTGATAGATAGGAACTGAAGCATAGGCAAGAGCTACCATGCTCACAGCTCCTGCAAAGAGAATTATCCCCAGAGATTTATTGCTAGACACTATTATGCATGCGCACGAAGGCAATAAAATAAAAGAGGATGGCCAACCCTAGAAGGATATACAGTAGTGCCAAATTGCGTTTGCGTAGGTTTTTATCCATGGTGCACCAGGTGATCAACAAGCAATCCCAAAAAGATCGCAAAAAGGTAGACAATCGAAAATCCGAAAAACTTCATCCCTTCCCGTTCGTCCGAAGTCCTGTAGAGACGCAAGCTAGCTAAGAACAATAAACCTGAGAGAAGAATCGCGAGGGCTCCATAATAGTAACTACAAAGCCCCTGGAACACTGGAAGAAGCGTAGCGAACCCCAACAAAGCAGTATAAACAACAATCTGTTGCTTGGTTTTTTGGGGTCCAGCAACGACAGAGAGCATAGGGATGCCAGCTTTGGCGTAATCCTCAGCCCTACACAAAGAAAGAGCCCAGAAGTGCGGTGGTGTCCATAAAAAGATAATCAGAAACAGCGACCACGCTTCAAGAGAAGGAGCACCCGTAACTGCTGCCCAACCAATCACAGGCGGAAGAGCACCGCTTACGCCGCCAATAACAATGTTCTGGGAAGTTAGCGGCTTTAACCATAACGTATAGATAATCACATAAAAGAAGATCGTAAAGGCCAGCAGCCCAGCCGCCACAAGGTTAAGCGCGCATCCCATGACGAGAACCGAACCG
>JBAWWF010000069.1:0-5707 GCA_037146895.1 Alphaproteobacteria bacterium
AACAATCCCATGAATAAAGAACAGCAACAGAGTTTTCAACAAAATATCATGGGCTGTAGGAGCAATTTGATAATGTCCGGTTAAGCAATTTAGGAATGTCCGGTTTTGAGATTTTCCCTAGTGTGTAGGTAGATACATACAAAGGGGGGCTTGGATGGTAAACGCCCTCGACATGGATCAAGGTGGTGGGGCTAGATGCGGCACAAGCGGTTGCCGACACCTGGGACCAAATAGCCCTTCAGGCCCTCACCATCGCAGGCGGCCATACACAGCCTTTAGAGAATTTCCTCAATTGGGTGCGCCACAGGGACAATGCTTAGGAGTCTCGTTTCCGAATAATTGCCCGCTTCTTCTGCACAGCGATTATACCAATCCTAAGATTATATTAGCACTAACTATACCCATTTCAGATCGTTTTGCGTGAGGCAGGTGCTAGTTCGGCGGAGCGGAGTGTATCTGTGTATACATGAGCACCGCCGAACGACGCAGATGTCCGCGCAAAACGATCTGGTTTCGGTATATGCGAGTGTCGAGAAACGGAGCTTATTCTTTATAATTGAGCATCGAGATCACGATGGACAGCGACGTGATAATCAATTTTAGGATTTGCTGTAACATTCGACGTTCTTGGCCCCATCTCGGACTTCCCCATTCCTACTTCTTTAAAAGGCTCTCTTTAATAGCAGAATAAGACGGATTAGGTGTTTGCTGAGCCTCTATAAAAACAGCCATCGTTGCTAAAGGGGCAGAAAATGACGTTCCGTGATGTGGAGTATAGCGTGATTTGTCCATGTTCCATGCTAATGTTGTGAAAGGTCTACCAAGCGCATGCTTTTGATAGCGTATTGTGAAATTTGATTCAACATGTTTTCGACCATAAACTGTACCATAAACTAATAATGTATGGTTAATAATCCCCTGATCATCACCCAGCAATTCTTGCCAAAATGGATCATCGTCAATATTTTTGCCCTCATTCCCAAGAGCCCATACGATCAGTGTATTGTCATGCTGAGCAAGGCTTTTAATAATATTATTTTTCATTTCTGTGAATTTTTTCTTTGATTCTTCCTCTCCATGTTTTTTAAACTCATCAAGTCTTTCTGAAAATCCAGAGGACCATATTTTTTGATCCTCTTCTGTCAGTCCTTTAATTGCCTTCAAAAGGAACTCTTTTGCGTAGACAAAAAGAGAGTTCAACAGATCAGTTGAGGGGGTGATATGCCCTTGCATTTCAGCCAACATACCATCACAACCCCTTATAAAGTTATTGGCTTGCTCAACGAATTCATCACCATCCATTGCCAATATTGCACTGAGACTTTCCCTTAAACTGTTAATGTCCTCCAATACATCTTCAGATATGCCGGGATAGCCTATCGATCCTGACCAATTGAGGATAACCAGATCCTTAGGGTTTTTATCATCCAAATATCTAGGAAAAAGATCGATAGTTGGCACAACAGTAATAGAGGTACCTTTGGGCAGAAGACTCTTCTCACCAACCAAAACAGAGCACACAGCAGCACCATGTCCTATAAATTCAGGGTCTGCTTCTGGTGCTTCTGGAGGTTTATAAGGAGAGAGTACATGTTTAGCAAAAGGCGTGTCAAAACCCAGGGGGTCTTCAAGAACAGCAATGTGAATAGGGGACCGCTCCTCTGCTGAAAATATTGCTGTTGTTAGCCCCATAAGAATAACAGCTTGGCACAATACAACTTTGATTAACTTTGTGAGATTTATTTCACTGGATGGTCTATTCATGTCTTTTCCTTTTGTTAAGATTATAATCAATATACCCATTTCAGATCGTTTTGCGTGAGGCAGGTGCTAGTTCGGCGGAGCGGAGTGTATCTGTGTATACATGAGCACCGCCGAAAGACGCAGATGTCCGCGCAAAACGATCTGAAATGGGTATATATAATGTTATTTCTTATGTAGTGATGTTTTTGTTTTTTGTCAATTAACAACCATAAATTGTAGGAGCAATTTCCCCGTAAACCCAGTATTGCTTTGGTTTGAAAACTGAGAGTTACTCTTAGATTTGGGCCATGGACGCAGGCCGTGGCTGAGGGGCTTGCATCTAGTTAAAAACTTTAAGTTCTGGATATAAGCGGTGTGATGTGGGCGAGTATAGAATTGTTTACTGTTTTGATGATGATTGCTTCTACATTGAGCTCATCGACAAACGCAATGACGATGCTATTTACAAAAAGCTTCGTAACTTAATGCATTAGGCTGCTTCGGCTGCTTCTGTCATTTTGGTGAGTGACTTGCTTGTTTGAGCTGCGAAGAGGTGGTTGATGGCGAGGCCGGTGAAGACGAGGGCGCAGGCCAGCCCAAGTGTGGGAGAGAGCGCTTCGTCCAAGAAAAGCCAGCCAGAAAGAATACCAAATATAGGAATAAGTAGCGAATAAGGCGCAACGATGTGGGCGCCGTATGTGCGTGTGAGGGGTCCCCAGATGCTCGCACCAATCCATGTGGAAGCAATTGTCGCATAGAGAACGCAACTAATGCCCACCCAGCTTACATTGGTTAAGCTGCTGATAATTAGCTCCGGCCCTTCAAATACAAGAGAAAGGGCCAGCAATGGTATTGGGGGGATCAGACTCGACCAAACAATAACAGCTAGTGCATCAGCTTTGCCTATTTGTTGATAGAATATGTTGGCTATGGCCCAGGATAATGCCGCGGCTAAGGCTGCTAGCAAACCGATGACGGTGATGCTGTCCTGTATGTTGCCTTGGGTATTGAGTTGCGTGTCGAGGCCGATGACAATCATACCGGAAAACGCCAGCAAGACCCCGCAAAACTGGTAACGCGTGACGGGCTTTCTGAAAAAAAGGACCGCGATTCCAAGAGCGAAGAACACCTGAGTTTGGTGGACAAGCGAGGCGATTCCTGATGACAGCCCCAACTGCATACTAAGAAATATCATGGTGAAACTGAGAATCCAGTGGAAAACGGCAATGCGCCCTAAAATTCCCCACGATACAGCAGGCTTAGGGATTACGAGGATCAACAAAAGCGAAAACACAAACCGTAAGCCGCTAAAAAGAATCGGTGGCAATTCTTGCAAGCCAACCTTGACGTTGACGAAATTAAAGCCCCAACATGCGGCGACCACAACGGCCAAAAAGGTGTGAAATAAGGTCATTAGCACGTCTCAATGGTTGATTTCTTTTATATAAGATGGAAGGGACTGCAATGCAAGTCAATAGCATTGCAGGGGTATGATTAAAAGCAGGCCACACTTTTAACGCACTCGCAATCATTAGAAGTGCTAGTTTTTTAGTGGATTTAAACGCTGTAATCATTTGCAAATGTTGACTAACGTAGATCAGGTTGTGCCCCAGCTTGAATTCTACTAAAGCGTGCTGCTGATGACTCTAGGCGTGCATCGTTCTTTTCTTTTGTCGATGCTACCATCACTGCTTCCATTTCTTTAGCTTCTGCTTCTTTTGCTATCGCGTTTGTTTCTATTGAGATTGCTAATAGTCTGTCTGCTTCCTGGAGTTCTTCTTTTGTATAAACTGCTTTGTCTAATAGACTCTGTGCTGCTTCTAGATTTACTTGTGCCTCTATCGGAGCGAAGCGTGTTCTGGCGTAAAACAGGGCGCCTTCAAGGTTAACCCTGCCCATGCCATATATTTGTTGACCACGCTCCAGATCGGCTGGATCAAGGGTTATTCTACCAATAGAACTAGCCGTTATATTTAGAGCATGAGGAGTTCCATCCGCTTTAACAATGATAGGAGTTGCTCCTTGCAATAGACATTCACTCAATTGCGGTGCCGTTAGATATGGAAAATTGCTTAGGATAACGGCTGCAACACCACTTATATGCGGCGCTGCCATGGATGTCCCAGTCATTAGTGCAAAGCCCTCATCTTCTTTGTTTTCTTGCAGAATTGCGCTTTTAATGTTGGTGCCTGGTGCAGACAAGGTTCTGGCTTGCAAATAAAAAGCTTCTCCAGGTATGTTTGAGTCTCGATTAATGGTTAAACCATCTTCCATCAAGTTTGTGGCAATAATAATGTTTGGGTTGGTTTCACGGCATAAGGTCAACGCTTTTAACAAGCGGTGCTGATCTGTCGTTGGTAAGCTGACCCCATCATTACCCGCACCCATTACCCACAATTTTCCAGCGCGGATGCTATTCAAAAAAACAGGCAACTTATTTAGTGAATCGAAAGTCGTCAGGGATGTTCTTTCAAAGCGGCTTAAGCTCCCTGTCGCCATGCTCCAGTTTAATATAGCGGCCTTAGAGGCAACGATAGGGTTTGCATCATATCCATTTAACGTAACACTATTGGATCTTCTGCTGGATACAACATCTATGGTTCCGTGTGCAAGCAGCTCATTTATTTTAGAGGCCATTCGCTCTGGTGGCCATTGCTCTTCTTTTAGTTCTTCTTCCAAATATCTAGCATAGATTTTTCCTGATTCATCTGTCTTTTCTAAGGTTTGATAAGAGATCATTTCGAATTGCGCCTGAGGCGCTACACCAATGTCGATATCCGCACGACTGGTGTCATTATCAGACACAATAATTCCAGCTACATGGATCCCGTGGCTTTGATCTGTATCTGTTTGTTTATTGATTCGCACTGCACATCCTGCCCCCTGAAAATCGGGGTTAATGGCTTTATGGAGAATTGGAGAATCTTGAATGCAGGTATTGAATGAATCAACAACTCCAACAATAACTCCATCGCCTAATTTGATATCAGGGTGTGGAGTAGAAAAACCCAATATTTCGTAGCGCGGGCGTGGTTTAATTGTAAAAAAATCAGGATAAGCCTTAATAAAAGCAATGCGAACTTGTTGCTCCTCTATCTTTCTTTGAGTATCTGCCTCAAAATTCTTTTCTGAGCGGAGTATTTTGTCAAATCTACTTTTGTCAACATCATTCAAGGTTTCACCCTCCTGAGTTTGTTGCCACGTTTTGATTTTATCGAAGAGCATTAAAGTAAGACTGTATATATGATTCAAAGCATATGATAGTTTACTAGAAGCACTAAGTTCATTTGCGAGGCTTAGCATATCATTTAGAGTCTTTCTCACATCCTCAGTTACGTCTTCTTGGACTTCAATACCCAGCTGCACAACCAATTTTCCAAGTATATCACTGCGACCGCTCTTTATGCTTTCATCAAGATCAGGCTTATCTTTTAATTCATCTTTATTTTCATTAAGCATCCCAACAAACTTTTTAATTAAGTCAATTTGTGCTTTCTTGATTTCGGACCGCAAAACTTCCTTTTGTTGTGGTCCAAGGAGCTCTTTTTCCTTAAGATCTTCAATTCTAGCTTTGCGTTTGTCTAATGTAGCTTGTAAAGCGTTTACATTCTTCTCGTAAAATGCAATGAGAGTGTTTGGATCAGACACATAACGCCGAAAGTGATTTGGGGAAAATTTTTCTTCATCTGTCAGGCCCTTTCGGTCCTGCATTGTCCGATATTCACTATGAACTAAAGCTGTGTTAACATCGTAACTATAGTTCATTTCTGCAATTGCAGTATCCTCTCTAGCAATAGCAAACTCACGCGCTGCAGCATTGTTGCCAGCGATAACAAGTTTTTCAAAGGGATCTAAGAAAATATTGTTGTATTGATTCAGTAAATCTTCGCGTGGCATTAATGCTTGTTGTGCATCCGCAGCAGCATATGTGTCCTTGGTGATTACAAAAATCGCAAATAATGCT
>JBAWWF010000070.1:0-5697 GCA_037146895.1 Alphaproteobacteria bacterium
ATGATTCAATGTATACGTTGTCGGAAATTTCGGCGGTTTGGGCGTGGAACCCCTATTACCTAATTCAAGTCGGCGAGATTTGGTTTTTACAGCTTCTGTTGTTATCCAAAACAATAACAGACGCGGAATTGTGCCGTAAGGAATACCTACGCTACGAGGTTGGTTAGTTTTGCGGTCAAACTCCCAATCTGGTTTGATGCTAAGCGTTAACCGACCGTTAGTGCGGCCCCAAATCGGTACCTCACCTGGATCGCTATTGGGCAATGTTGCTTGCACCAAAGCACGGGCCATAAAGACCATTTCTGTAGAACTTGGCTCTGTCTTAATTTCTACTGCCGCGTCAATAATACGTTTGAGGCTTGGAGCAATCTTACTAGCGGTGTCTTCCTGTTCTGTCATGCGATAGGCCTCCTGTTGTATTTCTCAAATAGATCATTTAGAGCCTCAGCCAACAATACCTGTATGGAACTATCATTATTCACTGCCAACATTTTTAGCTGACGAACGACGGCTTGGTCAAAATAACCAGCAACAACTTTCTTACCAATACGACTTGGTGGTTTGACGGTAATCTTTGCCGACATGACTTCGTCTTGCTTTGTAAGCATGGTATCTTCAATTTTTTTTCCGCTGGCTTCGTGTAGAGCGGCAGCGAGAGTGTGTTTTTTACTCATTTTTCAACATCCTTAAGTGTTTACATGTCCACATGTATAATTGTTGCACTTCGTCAGCTGCCTTCCCTGTAGGCTCATATTCCTGGGCCGTTTGACCTACTGTCAAAGCGTGAGTAAAGGCGGCGCGTTGACCTATTTGTACAGGCACAACGTCCACTCCGTAACCTGCTACAGCAGCAACAGCTTCTGCAGCTAAACTGCCACGCGACGGGACAGAATTAAGTACCACAGCAACTGGTTTACCAGCAATCCTAGCAAGCTCAATGGTATTGCTAATGGCTCTAAGATCAAGAATAGCTGGTCGGCATGGAATCAAAATTAGGTCAGCGGAACGAGAAGCGGCAAGTGCCGCACTTTCTGAATGAGGTGCGGTATCTATGATACAAATTTTAGCGCCGCCTTTCTCAGCTATGTCAAGAACAGCAGCAAGCCTTGAAGACTGCGCCGATACAACCATTGGTGTATCTCCTGGGCGGCTGTCTTTCCAACTTGTCGCGCTTGCTTGCGGATCAAGGTCAATAACAACAGCTGTTTGGTTGGATAATTCGGATGCAACGGCTAAATGCAAGGCCATAGTCGTTTTTCCTGCACCGCCTTTCTGAGATATGATGGCAATTATCTTCATAATTTGATTTATACACGCTATAGTGTTTTTTTTGTCAACAAGATAAAATAACAACATGCACACATGTTGTTATTTTATCTTGTTGCATCATACACAAGTGTTGGCCCAGTGCTAAGATTCGTGCCGTTTAGTGCCACGTGCCAGTTAGGTGGCAAAATAGCTGGGTTTTCTCAATCAATTTATACTCATAAACTGAAACATTTTTTGTTCACTTGGCTCAAAAAAACAAATCATAGACAATATTCTCATACAACACTATTTTGGTCATGAAAGCAGCCAATTGCTTGAATGTTACTAGAAACCTGACATAAAAACGTCATCGGAAAATTCCCAATCTAAGTGGTCGTTTTAAGCTCGTGGCACCAAATCGCAGCGACTCTCACACTGGGCCATGTAGGGGTGGTGTGTGACAAGCTGTGACTAACACACTGGACCTAGTGCGCCGCAATTCTGGACTCTGCATGTGCTGGAATCTTTAATGCCGCGCGATGTTCCTCTTCGAGAGGTAAAGGGGCAAATTCTTTAATCAGCTGATCTAATTCGTCTTGAATGCCTTTATCTTGTGGAAACATTAATTTTAAATATTTAGCAACATTTATTTCATGCTGGATGCTCTGGTTATCACGAACTTCGTTTTGCCCAAAAATGAAACTTGTAACTTCATGATCGAGATTATTTACAAGAACGATCTCATTTCTATCAAGGCACATTTCATAATAAAGGCGGTCCTGTTTTGACATATTACCTAATTTTTTGAGATTAGATAACAGCTCCAAACGATCGGACAGTAGGCTTACTATATGTGCTTTCTGAAACTCTTCATAAGTAGCATATTCTTTTGGATAAAAGATATTTTGTCCTGTTTTTGTTATAGCTGTTCTATGTGTTTTACTTAATCCTAACTCTTCATCGCCTTCGGCAGCGGCACAATTATAATGTGCCAACAAGAGCAAGCTAATTATAAATATTTTTTTCATATTAAATCTCCATAAATTAAATTACCAACCACATAATAACTTACTTAAATTACCGAGGTTTTACTAGGTTCTTAAGTCTATTTGCTAACCCCCCAACGGCATCCTTTAAGACATCTGCCCCACCTCTCTTTTTTTCTATGATTTGGAATACCGCATTAGCTTCCTCCAATATTTGCGACTGTTTTAACTGCGGCAACCGGCTTTGCCACATTGCAATATAGCCCAATGTTTCTTGCGTCATTCGACATGCCTGGGTGTACTGCCTTCCTGCTTTTGTTGTACCCCCCGTAGACAAAATACCAGTAGCTTGCCATTGTCCTGCATAATCCCCTGTAAGTACACTGTACCGAATAGGGCCTCCACTCATTCCACCATAACTTGGTTGGCCAAACACCATAACATTTCCTGTTTGCTTGACAAAATTCGCTTTGACCTCATATGGAAAAGCAGAATCTGCATGCTTTGCTGCAGCATACTCTTCTCCTGGATAGCCGCAAAGCATTAATTGATTTTTAGGTTCCGTATAGTGATCAACAGGAGTGATGTATCTTGGGACTACTATCTCTTCTTCTAAATAAAGAAGCGCATAGTCATGAGCCACGATCCCCAGTGCCACTCCTTCCTCTCCTTCACCCTTCCCCTCCTCTCCTTCTCTTGCAGCTTCTCTTGCAGCTTCTCTTGCAGCAGGGGGGCGATGTTGTTGTTGATACGATAGTGGATAGGCATATTTACTGACTAGTATGGTTTTCATATTATGCCTACCATATCTGCCTATGCGACATACGATTGAAGTCGCTTCCCCGTTGATTATGTCAAAAACATTATGAGCTGCTGTCAAGATGAAATGAGGACTAATTGCAAAACCTGTACCGGAGAATAAAGCTTTTCCACATGTGATCTCTAATGATACAACGGCGTTGTGGGGGTATTGCATGACCTCTGGTTGGCTAATCTCACGTAGTTCTGCGTGATTACCTCTTTCTCTCTCCGAACCATCAGAATTCGACGAGAAAACAATAACCTGGCAAAAAATGAATGCTAATAGCAGAGATTTGAATTTAGTCTCTCTCACCATATTGGACCTTAAAAATTTATGAGGCACCCCTTGGTCCCCTCTTGCTTTTAGTAAAACGACCCTTGGTGGTATTTTACCGTCAAGGGCTTACATCAACACCTAACACTTATATCATGAAAAATTAGCAACAAGAAGTGTTTGGTCTCTTAATTTGATGAAAAAATGGTCTAGACGATGGGGGTCACTTTAAACATGCAGAAAAAAAACCTTCAACTTGCTGAAATCTAAAAATCTCCGAAAGTGTTGTTGGTGCTTGCACCCAAGCGACGTTGCCTGCAACGTGTAAGCGCGCATTTTTAAATGACCTTGGTTCATGGCTTACGCCATGAGTTTTTTTGTGCTGTGTTTTTGTCGTTAGATATAAGATAAGTTTGCCAAGGAGTAGAAGCTTACACTCCTCCTTGGCAACAACAAAATCAAGACAACTCAACATAGCCTTTCATTCATCATAGGCAAACGCGATACTTTCTTTAAACTCCTCCTTCAACATATCTAACTCCCTGGAAACCTTGTTTATCGCTAGCGCCATATAATTTATATCCAGTACCATATTATTGAAGCGATAAGATACGCATAGCCAGCTAACCGCTTCTAATGATGTCACAAAAATCACTGCTGCTATCCCTATAGTGCTGTTCATATTAAGCCTCCTGCCTAGGTTCATGGGCAGAATCCACTATGGCAAGTCCGTGACTTCTACAAAAATCAAGAAACCATTCCTTTTTGAGTTTGCCAGTGTCATTTGTAGCAATGATGACCCAAGTTGATTTTGCAGTGTCTCCATTGTAAATCTCTACTACGCCAAGCCTTTGTTTATAAGCTTCCACTACCATCATTGGTGGTGGTGAAAAACCTGGAAATGTGGTTTCTTTCGTCAGTTTAGATTTGGTGAGTGTATCGTAATGCTCAGCCACGGTATCCTCATGATAAGCAGAAAACATCCATTTGTTGCTCATGGAAAACCCTACTCTTTCCAAAAGTTCTCCGGCTGTTATATGGTTAAAGTCATCGTCATTGGTGATTGTCGTTAGACAGAAACCCGTTTCATCTTTAATCGTAATCATCTCTCTAATCCTTCCTTAAGCCCCATTGGGGCAAACCTCATCGAGGCAATGTTAATGGTCGTGTGTTTGTAAGGAAGACTTAGGAGCAATGGAGAACTACTAGGCATACAGAGTCAGCTTGCCATTTGGCAGTTTATTTCGTGTAACCCAAAAACAGACCTAAGACCATTACAAACAGCACGTAGCTTAGCCGTGCATGTTCAGCAGTATGCCCTTGGGGGATCAGATTTATAGGTAATGTTTTTGAAAATGTGCTCACAGTGAGCTATGGTCAGTACAGTCATGATTAACTCCTTAAGCGTTAATTGTGATCAGTGACATTCAGGTGCTTGGCGCGCCTGGGTGTCACGCTATTTAGGCCTAGATAAATTGGCACCACCGCATAATCTGAACCTCAATAACAACTCCAGAATAGGTTAATTGAGAACAATATGCAAGCAAAAACTTTAATAAAATTGTTATTATTTAAACATTATATGTCATAAAGTGCGGCGGCGTTTCCTACGGAATTTACGTCCAATTTGACACCATTTTTCTACTTCAGAGGTGTTGTCTTTCACATTATTAATGACACCTAAAATTCCACCAATCAACGCATCAAAGTCGAGAGAAAACGCATCGTTATCTCTAAAAATTGCAATAATTTCTTGAACCATAATTGTTTCAATTGCCTCTGCTTTTATTTTCAAAGCATCAATTTCTGATTGTAGAGTTGCCAGTTTTTTTATACGTCTTTGATTCATATAATTTCCCCTTATAATGCGTTACAGAGGGGATATAATTATCTCCCCTCTGTAACCATTCTCCCCCATCTTGATTTGCCAAAACAATACCAAAAAAAGCAAAGAGCGCGCTTCGCGCTCCAAGGTCATTTTTTAAAATAAAAAAATGCGCGCTTACACGTTGCAGGCAACGTCGCTTGGGTGCAAGCACCAATGCCGCTTGCAGGACGTTTAGGTGTTTAGCAATTTCTCGCATCTTCGTCACCCCCGAACGCCACACTGTTGCTACTTTTCCTCTTGCAGCGGCTTCTGAAACACTAGCCTTTAGAAAAGATCGCTATGTGTTCCTGTTCTTATCAATTCCAGATCATCTCCTTTTATTCGATAAATCAATATCCAGTCTGGTTCTATATGACATTCCCAGAAATTATCCCAATTTCCTGATAGCATATGAGGCCTACAAGATTTTGGAAGCTCTTTGTCTTCACAGAGCAAAGTTATTACCCTTTCTAGTTTCTGAATGTTAAGCTGGCGTTTTTTAGCGAGTTTAATATCTTTCA
>JBAWWF010000071.1:0-5654 GCA_037146895.1 Alphaproteobacteria bacterium
GCATCATCTATAGGTGCATCAATAAGCCCACGTTCTTTGAAAGCATCCAAAACGCCTGGAATCCTAGCAGCACTTCCGAGGTCCTGTTCGGTAACATCCTCCTGCTTTCCTTCGTAATACTCATAAGCAGCGGAGATGATATCACGGCATGCTTGTACATGCTTAGCTGCTCTTATCCCTTGCGCTTTTTTTGCATCATAATTTTTTAGGATTGTTTGAAGCGGTGTCCATTTTTGCGCAAGTCTTTCGGCCCTGTCAATAAGACGCATAGCAATGCCCTTGGCTTCCTCAGGGGTTGCTGATTTTTTCCTAAGCCCAAAAGCCCCTGCTAAGATCTTATGAGACGCATCTTCAACTTGATCGGTTAGATCACTAACATGCAAACCCTCTTCCACAGTTTGTTGATGAGGAACGCTATCGTAGTAGCCCACTGTTTTTTGCAGGATATCTATAGTGTTTAGAGCAAAGTTCCCTCTTTTTTTTGTAGAAACATCTGCAAAAAGACCTGAATAGTCATTGAGTTCTTGAAATGCTGCGACATAAGCAGCTTTATTGGGTTGTTCTGTTAGCTTTTTGTACTCACCTGTTTTTGTTTTTTTGAGCAGACTCAAATACCCTCCCATAACCGAGGGTTCATCGCTTTTGCTTAATCGATGATCTCCAAGCTGACCTAAATATACAGGCTTAGCATTGATAGGATCAATACCTGTATTTACTACACCCAGAGCCTCGCCTAGTCCATCAAATGCTGCGTTAGCACAATACGCGACTTGCATAAAACAAACAAAGAAAAACCAGATATAATTCTTCAGCATATTTTTCATAACCATTCCTTTAGCATAACTCTGAATGAAAAGCACGTAATATTTTGCGACACGTATTTCGGGAGGATGAGCCTCTTTCACAACCTTTCGAGACGGAGCAGTCTATCGTTGATCGAGTCTAAATTCGATGCGGCGGTTGCGTGCCAGCTCTTTTTCATCAGTAGAATTTTTAACAAGTGGTTGGAATTGACCAAATCCAGCAGCAACGAGGCGTTCTGGTGCTACACCCTGGAGGATCAAAAAGCTCACAACCGACAAAGCTCGCCCTGCGGATAATTCCCAGTTGGAGCGGAACTTGGTTTTGATGGGGCGTTGATCTGTGTGTCCGTCAATGCGCAGGATCCAATTGACCTCCGGTGGAATCTTAGCGGCAATCTCCTTGAGTGCTTTGGCAAGTTGCGTCAATTGCTCTTTCCCCTGAACGCCTAGATCGGCAGAGCCTATATCAAAAAATACTTCTGACTGAAAGATAAAGCGATCACCAACAATGCGAACATCAGAGCGATCACCGAGGATTTTTTGGAGCGACGCTAAAAACTCCGAACGAAACTGGCTCAATGGCGCACTGCTTTTGGCCTTCTCTAAGAACTCCGCGCGTAATTTATCAAGAGCCTGGCTGTGATTACTTTTAAGCGTCAAGATTTCTTCTTCAAGCGTTTTTGATAATTTTGTTTGCTTGTTTACGTCTTCCATGAGCGAAGTGCTCAATAATTTTTCTTGATTAAGGTTAACCTGTTCCGCTGCTAGCACTTCATTCAACCGCTGCATATCATCTTTTAGTGTGGCGATCTGCCTAACGGCGTTTTGCTTATCCTGTGACGTTTGATGCAGTGTGTACATAAGAGATTCCTGCTTGGACTCCATTTGCTGCAATGTTGACTTAATTGCAGTTAGTTGTGCTTCAGTGGTTGTTTTCTCATTTTGGGTAGCCTTTAATTTCCGTAGGAGCTCGGAAATATGAGTATCTTGTTGTTCCAAGGCCTTTTCGCGGGCGTTCAGCGCATAAGAAAGATACATCTGCGAGAGGACAAAAGTCATCAAGACAAATATGATCACCATTAGCAGAGCAGATAAAGCATCCACAAAGCCTGGCCATATATCGAAGGTTTGACTGCGTCGTCGCGAAGAGAGCATTAATAAACAACCTGTGTTGGATGCACAAGCTCATGACGATTGCGCCATTCTTGTGTTACATAATTAACGATAAGGGATTTGCGCACACCATCAATGAAACGTCGCTCAAAGCCGTGCCAAGTATGGCTAGAAGGAATGAACATTAACGCGCTGTTTCTCTTGTAAGGCACAGCCATCGCATGGGTGTCCGCATTTTCATAGATATCGGTCCCCCAGGTCTCCGAATCTTTTCCTTCCGAGAGATAAATCAGCATAGTAAGCAACTTAGGGCCAATATCGGTATGAGGCGTCAGCCAAAACTCTTGAGTGTCCATAGCGTATTCCATACGCAATAAACTCCCCTGTAGGCTCATTTTGCCCATTTCTTCAAATTTAGAAATGACCTGGCGGTTTAAAAAGATATCTGCGACCCTTTTGCAGACAGGAAACGTTTGTAATGCGTCAAAGTTAGCATAGCTGCGTGTGGGATTATGCTCTTCGCGGGTGCCAAGCTGGTAGTGCAAATCATGCTGTAGCTCAAAAGGAACCTCTAGCAGCCCATCAACGACTTCCTCCGCAAATAACGGCTGTAATATCCAATGGCGATATGGGTAAGTTTTCTCTTCCGTGCTCTCAAGTGTTGACAACAAAAGATCAACATCCTGCTGAGGAGAAAGTGCTTCCTCTATATGCGGATTAAGTGCGTGATTCATATCTTTAGAACTCTCTATCTATATACTTTAGTCGTAACTACCCAGGTCATACTTACACACCGTGAAAATTAAAGATTCCTGGATTGCCACGCTTCGCTCGCAATGACAGATTTACGCTCTGCCGTCATTGCGAGGCTGCATAGCAGCCGTGGCAATCCAGGCTCTTCCCTTAGCATATATACCTAGGGGGTTGCCTTTAGTTATCAGAATAAGAAGAAGTCTCTTGAAAATCAAGGTCCGTCTCTGTGACAATGACCAATCTGTAGAACAATCTTAGTGAGGGAAGCCCATGTCTACTACTAAATCTAACCGTCTACAAATGCGTAAAACGTTACAGGTTGGTCAGAAGAACTATACTTATTATAGTCTCGACGCCGCAGCACAGACAGACATTGATATCCGACGGCTTCCTTTCTCTCTTAAAGGCCTGCTAGAGAACTTGCTTCGTCATGAAGATGGGGTGCGCATTTGTTCCCAAGGCATCCATAATTTTGTCCGTACGGCCCTTGCGGGAAAGCCAGATGGCGAAGTCCTCTTTAACCCAACGCGCGTTTTGATGCAGGACTTCACAGGCGTGCCGGCACTTGTTGACCTCGCTGCCATGCGCGACGCTATGGTTAAATTGAACAAAGACCCAGCTCAGATCAACCCGCTTGTCTGCGTTGATTTAGTGGTCGATCATTCCGTTATTGCCGATAGCTATGGTGATACTGACTCGCTCAAGAAAAACGTTGCCCTAGAGTACAGTCGCAATGCGGAACGCTATGCTTTCCTACGCTGGGGACAAGCAGCTTTTGATAATTGCCGTGTAGTTCCCCCTGGAACTGGAATCTGCCATCAAGTCAATCTCGAATACTTAGCACAAGTTGTGTGGGTATCCACCGACAAAGACGGCACACTTCTCGCTTATCCCGATACCGTTGTCGGAACCGACAGTCACACCACCATGGTTAACGGACTCTCCGTCTTAGGTTGGGGTGTTGGTGGCATTGAGGCTGAGGCTGTTATGTTGCGCCAGCCCCTAGCAATGCTAGCCCCCGCCGTTATTGGCTTTAAGTTAGTGGGTAAATTGCCAGAAGGTGCCACGGCCACAGACTTAGTCCTCACGCTCACTCAAATCTTACGTGCCAGGGGAGTAGTTGGTAAATTCGTCGAGTATTTCGGCTCTGGGCTCGATAGCCTATCTCTAGAAGATCGCGCTACAGTCGCCAATATGGCTCCCGAATATGGGGCAACATGCGGGTTTTTCCCCATCGATCAAAAGACCATCGACTACCTAGCCTTTACTGGACGCGACCCCGAGCGCATTGCCTTGGTTGAAGCCTATGCTAAAGTCCAGGGATTGTGGTACAACAACCAAGATCCAGAGCCTATATATGCTGATGTCCTAACTCTCGATTTAGCTGCGATACAGCCAGCGCTCGCAGGGCCTAAGCGTCCCCAAGATCGCGTACTCCTGGAGGATGCTAAGCGTTCCTGCGAAGGGACGATCAAGGCTCACAAGGACGCCGAAAAGACGGCTTATCCTCTAGTTGGAAAATCGTTTCCTTTAACCGATGGAGACGTCGTAATTGCCGCCATTACCAGCTGCACCAACACCTCGAACCCCGCAGTCATGATGAGTGCTGGTCTGCTTGCGCGCAAAGCCCGTGCGGCTGGGCTTAGCAGCAAACCTTGGGTCAAGACATCGCTGGCTCCTGGCTCTCAGATCGTCACCGATTATTTAGCCAAGTCCGGCCTCGATCAGGATCTCCAGGCTCTAGGGTTTCATTTGGTTGGTTATGGTTGCACGACATGTATTGGCAATTCAGGCCCATTTGATCCAGCTATCACTCAGGCCATTAATGAGAATGAGATGGTTGTTTGCGCCATGCTTTCAGGAAACCGTAACTTTGAAGCCCGCATCCATCCTCTTGTGAAGGCGAATTATCTTGCTTCACCACCTTTAGTTGTTGCTTATGCCATCGCTGGTACGGTTGCCCTTGATCTAACCACCGAACCCCTAGGAGTGGGCAGCAATGGTCAGTCGGTTTTCCTTAAGGATATTTGGCCGAGTAACGCAGAGATTACGGCTGCCATTCGCCAATTTATGACGCCTGAGATGTTTCGCCAACGCTATGCCGAAGTCTTCAAGGGAGATGAGCACTGGCAGAAAATACCTTTGAATAATGACCAGACTTATTCGTGGGACCCCAAGAGCACTTACGTCAAGAACCCACCGTATTTTGACAATTTTTCACCACAACCAGCACCGCTCACCGATATTACGGGAGCGCGTATCCTGGCGGTCCTTGGTGATAGCATTACTACCGATCACATATCACCTGCGGGCAGCATTAAGTCTGATGGTCCCGCTGGACGCTATTTGCTAGATAATGCTGTGTCTCAGGAAAACTTCAACGCTTATGGCACACGGCGCGGCAACCACGAGGTTATGGTTCGTGGTACATTCGCCAACATCCGCATACATAATGAGATGACGCCAGAGCGCACGGGTGGCTATACGCGCCATTGGCCAAGCCAGGAGATTCTGTCGATTTACGATGCGTCATTGCTCTACCAAGAGCAGGGGACGCCGCTTGTGGTTATTGCGGGGCGTGAATATGGAACTGGGTCGTCGCGAGATTGGGCTGCTAAGGGTACTCGCCTGCTGGGGATTAAGGCTATTATTGCGGAGAGCTACGAGCGTATCCACCGCTCTAATCTCATTGGCATGGGAGTGCTGCCGCTTGAGTTTCCTAACTCAATCACTCGTAAAACGCTAAAACTTACAGGCGAAGAACGAGTTTCTATCCACGGCCTCGAAGCGGGTTTAGCCACGAAAATGCTCGTTGATGTTACAGTCGAACATCCCAATGGCCACAGGGATGCATTCAAGGCACTGTGCCGCCTCGATACACAAGACGACCTCGACTATTTCACGCATGGTGGGATTTTGCCTTATATATTGCGGCTACAGTAGCCAATTAATCTAAGCCCCGTAGCTATTGCTGGAAATCAAAAA
>JBAWWF010000072.1:0-5473 GCA_037146895.1 Alphaproteobacteria bacterium
GCTGGTTGTTGATAAGGATATCAATATGGGTCACCTCAAAGGCTGTTTAAGCGACTTTTGTCGCGCCTTTTTTGGCATCAAAGATCTTCCGTTACGTTTTCGCCCAAGCTTTTTCCCATTTACCGAACCTTCAGCAGAGGTTGACATTGGCTGCTCCCGTGAGGGTGGTGTATTAAAGATTGGTGCGGGTGCTGATTGGCTGGAGATTCTTGGCTGTGGCATGGTGCACCCTAAAGTTTTGCAAAATTGTGGCATTGATCCTGATGTTTACCAAGGTTTCGCTTTTGGCATGGGAGTTGAACGCCTGACCATGCTGAAGTACGGCATTGCCGATATCCGCGATTTATATGCCTGCGATATGCGGTGGCTACAACATTATGGTGTCCGATGAAGCTAACGTTATCATGGCTCAAAGATCATCTGGAAACTACAGCGTCGATTGACGAGATTGCTAACGCTTTAACAAATCTTGGGCTGGAGGTTGAGGGCATCGATGATCCAGCGAAGAGCCTCGAAGGATTTGTTGTTGCACGCGTCGTAAGCTGTGCTCGTCATCCCAATGCGGATCGATTGAGCCTCTGCCAGGTTGACGACGGCTCCGGTGGGCTCGTACAGGTGGTTTGTGGCGCGCCCAACGTTCGTGCGGATATGATGGTTGCTTTTGCACGGGTCGGGCAAGTGATTCCGGTGACCGGACTACCGCTCAAAAAAGGCCGCATCCGTGATGTAGATAGCTGTGGCATGCTGTGCTCCGCGCGTGAGCTGCACTTAGGCGAAGACAGCGATGGTATTCTTGACCTGAAAACGGAAGCATCGCCCGGAACGTCTTTAAGCGCATCCCTGAAGTTTATTGATCCGGTAATTGAATTAGCGATAACTCCGAACCGTGGCGACTGCTTTGGCATTCGTGGAATTGCTCGTGACTTAGCGGCGGCTGGGCTAGGCATCCTTAAAGCTTGGCCCTATAAGCAGCAAAGTGTGCAAGGACAAAGCTCCGTTAGCGCAACAATTCAGGATACGCAAGGCTGCCCATATTTTGTGGGGCGTTATATACGTGGGCTACGCAATTGCCCGAGTCCAGACTGGGTACAGGAGCGACTAAATGCGGTGGGCTTGCGACCAATTTCCGCAATTGTTGACGTCAGTAATTATCTCTCCCAAGATTTGGGGCGACCATTGCATATGTTTGATGCAGCGAAGATTCAAGGCGATATCGTGGTGCGCACTGCAAAGGCAGGCGAGACGCTTGATGCCCTGAATGAGAAAACCTATACGCTGCCGGAGGGGGCTATTGTCATTGCAGATTCCAAGCAAGCACTAGCACTGGGCGGCATTATGGGCGGCGTTAGCAGCAGTTGCACAGACGACACAACCGACATTTTCATTGAATGCGCTCTCTTTGATCCTATACGCATTGCTAAGACAGGGCGTGCTTTGAACCTACACAGCGATGCCAGGACACGCTTCGAGCGCGGCGTTGACCAAGCGGCGGTAATTGCTGGCATAGAAGCGGCAACCGATCTGGTTATTCAGTGGTGCGGTGGTGGTGTAGCTAGCGAGCTAGTAATTGCAGGAGCTGAGCCCGATTGGCAACGCGAGATTACCTTATCACAAAGCAAGCTCGCTTCTTTGAGTGGTTGCGATATTGCATTAGCGGAGGCTAGCGAATATTTGAGCAAGCTTGGCTTTGCAAGCGTCAACTCTACACCCGCCGAGATTCGCGTGAAAGTGCCCTCTTGGCGTCCCGATGTTGAGGGGGCTGCGGACTTGATCGAAGAGGTTTTGCGCATCAAGGGTTACGACGCTATTCCAACTGTGCCTTTAACGACACCAGCGGTGTTGATGAATGAAGTTGATGCGACTGGGGCTATCAAGCGATTGCTGGCCGCACGTGGCTTAAGCGAAGTGGTGACATGGTCCTTTATCTCTGAGTCACTGGCCCGCCTGTTTGGTGCCACTGGTGATACCTTGCTCCTAGATAATCCTATCAACCAAGAACTTGCTTTTATGCGCCCTAGCTTGTTGCCAACCTTGCTCTTGGCGACAGCGCGTAATCAAGCACGTGGGGTGAATAGCGGCGCGTTTTTTGAGTTTGGCCCGCAATACAAAGATGACCTCTCTCAACGCACCCTTATAAGCGGCATTCGTTTTGGGAATATTGATAGCATACGTTCTGTGGATGCTTTTGATGCAAAAGCTGATTGTATGGCTGTTCTCGATTGGTTTGGTGCGGGCTGCCAGATTGAGACGCGAGCTCCGGATTATTATCATCCAGTGCGATCTGCGACGTTGTGCCAGGGCCCAAAGATTTTGGCGTATTTTGGCGAGCTCCACCCTCAAGTCTTGGCGACAATGGATGTGCGCGGTCCCGTAGTTGCCTTTGAGGTGTTTGTTGAGGCAATTGGCTTACCCAAAAGGGCTAAGGCTGCGCTAGTGATCTCTCCTTACCAAGCGGTAGAGCGTGATTTTGCTTTTGTTGTGGATAAAACAATTCCAGCAGATCAGCTTGTCAAAGCAATCGAGAAGGTTGATAAGCAGCTAATTGAAACGGTTTTTGTCTTTGATGTCTATGATGGGGAAAATATTCCATCGGGCAAAAAATCTCTAGCATTGCAAGTACGCCTGCAACCAAAGCAGTCAACCTTAACCGATGCAGAAATCGTAAGCATTTGTGAAAAGATTGTTGAGGCTGTTGCGAAAAGCACAGGTGGAGTTTTGCGTACATAATGGATAATAAACATGCATGATCTTAAATGGATTCGCCAATTCTCCGAAGAGCTTGATCGAGGCCTGGCGCGGCGTGGTAAAGAGCCGCTGTCGAAGGAAATACTTGATTTAGATACAAAACACCGTGCTGCTTTGACTGAGTTGCAAGAGCTGCAAGCTAGCCGCAACCAATTGGCTAAGGACTTTGCAGTTGCCAAGCGACAGGGTCAAGAGACCACCGATATTGCTGCGAAATCTGAAGCACTTAAAGCGAAAATGGCAGAGCTTGAGACAACCGCCGCGCGCTTGTCTGAAGAACTCGGCATCATTCTCGCTGGTATTCCCAATCATCCTGCCGCAGACATTCCCGATGGACTGGACGAATCAGCCAACGAGCAGGTCCGGCAGTGGGGCGAGCCGCGGTCTTTTGATTTTACCCCACGCCACCATTTTGAGCTGGGTGAAGCTCTGCAACTGATGGATTTTGAGCGTGCTGTCAAGCTATCAGGTTCACGATTTGTGGTGTTGTATGACCAGTTGAGCCGTCTTGAGCGCGCTCTTGCAGCATTTATGCTCGATATCCACACACGTGAGTTTGGCTATCGCGAAGTCAATGTGCCACTCCTTGTTAAGGAAAGTGCTTTGTATGGTACTGGGCAGTTTCCAAAATTGCGCGAGGATACCTTTCAGGTTAATGCGGATCATTGGTTGATCCCAACGTCTGAGGTTTGCTTGACCAACCTGGTTGCTGAAGAAATATTGCCATCCGAATCATTGCCATTACGTTTTACTGCATATTCGGCATGTTTTAGAGCGGAAGCTGGGGCTGCTGGCCGTGACACGCGCGGCATGATTCGCCAGCATCAATTTACGAAGGTCGAGATTGTCAGTTTGACGCAGCCTGACCAATCGGAAGAAGAGCATGAGCGCATGCTCAAAGCTGCGGAAACGGTCTTGCAACGCTTGGAGCTGCCCTATCGTGTCATGCTTTTATGCGCTGGTGATATGGGATTTAATGCGCGCAAAACCTATGACCTAGAGGTGTGGTTGCCGGGACAAAACGCTTATCGCGAGATTTCTAGCTGCTCTAATTGCGGCGACTTCCAAGCGCGGCGTATGAACGCACGCTGGCGTAGTGCTGCCGGCCAAAAGCCTGAGTTCATTCATACGCTTAACGGCTCCGGCCTTGCAGTTGGCCGAACCATTGTGGCGATTATGGAAAATTATCAAGAGCCCGATGGTAGCATCCGCATTCCAACTGCTCTTGTCCCCTACATGGGTGGCATCGAGGTTATCGAGAAAGCATAAGATAATGACGGCGAGGGAGTAGCGATTACGCCACACCCGTCATTGCGAAAGCATACACGGGGTATGCCCGAAGAATTTTTTCACATTGCCTCTTCCCTGCAAGGTCTTGAAAACATTGGTGGGCCCTGTTGGATTCGAACCAACGACCCTCTGATTAAAAGTCAGATGCTCTACCAACTGAGCTAAGGGCCCTCTATTGTTTTCTAGACCTATTTTCATTTATAAGACATCCAACGACAGGGGTCAAGGCAGTCTAAAACACACCATATACTAAAATCACACGATTTTAAGAAAGGTTTCTTAAAAGACACAGTTCACAAAAGTTACGGAGAGGAGGAAAATAGGCATACTTGACAAAGGTATTTTTTTAACAAAAGCTTGTAGTATGAGAACTTTATATTTCATTGTTGGTGTTTTCTTATTCTTGCAACCTATGTTTACGGTAGCATCAGACAATATCGACGTAATACATACATTAATGCTCTCCCAGAAGTACCACGAAGCCAAGGCTAAGGTGGAAGAGCTTTTAGATAAAGACCCGAAATCATTACCTTTGCTTTTGCTAAGAGAGGAACTCGAAGGTTACATCGGTGCTTGGCGGGAACCATTATCGGATGCACAACAACCCTTTGAATCTTTCCCCGCTCCCACAGATTTTGCGCAAAGCGATGCCCTAAAGTCACCGCTCTCGCCACTCCCACCAACCTACGTCAGACTTGAGAATTATTACCGCACCGTTAACAAAATAAACAATGAATTTAATTCGGGCCTTGAGTTTGAAAACATTAATTTCTCTGCCGATTTGCGTGGCGGGCTTTTCCTGAAGCGCGAGCATGTATTGTTTCCTGCAGTTCAAAGATCCAGTAACGGGGTAACGTCACTGTTTAAAGGAGATCGCTATAGCGGTCAGCTCGACCTTGTTTATGATAAAAGCGAGGGTTCCAAGATCAAAGGGTCATTATATTCAAACCTCAAGACTGTTGGAGCTGGTGTAGAGTACCGTCAAGCAACCTTCCTTTACGATGCTTTGGGAGAAAACATTCTCGACGCTGAATTCCAGAATCCTTATTGGGGAGTTATTGAATCAGTTGTTGATTATGGTGTCCGTGATAAGGTAATGGCATCGCGCAAACAAAATTTTTCCGAAGCGGTGGAAGGCCTTATTGGCTTTGGTTTTAATAATTACAGCATTAACCTCAAACGGAATCAGGCGCGTTCCTTTGCCTGGAAAATGAGGATGGCCTATAAACTTGATCCGCTAAAAGATGCCAACATATCGTTAATTTATAGTCTGGACGGCGAATCACCTTTTCAGGTAGCCAAGCGTCCCACCCAATGGGGTTGGATGTACAAGCCATTTCCATTGCAGCGTATGCAAAAACACACAGCAGGGCTGTTGTTCAATAAGGAGCTCGATAGCTTCCATGGTATACGCTTAGAAGGCCTTGCCGAATACACC
>JBAWWF010000073.1:0-5438 GCA_037146895.1 Alphaproteobacteria bacterium
ACCCAGCCAGCCCACAACAATAGATACAGAGTCAGGGGATCGCGCCATCCATCGCCATCATTGCGAGTATCACCATAACTATAGACAGTGGATTTATCAGGAATGACCAACCCTCTATCGTCATTGCGAGCGCAGCGAAGCAATCCAGGAGCAACCGCACTGGTCTTGGTTTCCTGGATTGCCGCGGCCCCAAGAAGGGCCTCGCAATGACGGATAGAGGGTTGGTCATTGCGATATCGTACAAAGGCCGCAGCAATCCAGGGGAATAGACCTAGTAGTACCACTGGCACAAAGTACCAGATCGGTTGGTAATGTTCATGATGGTTGGTAGTGAAGCGCAAAAAATGCTCAACGATGAAGTATTTATAGGCAAACTCAGGATTTGCCAGGCTAACTGCTGCATGCCAAGGGATAACGATGCTGAAAAAGATAATCAGAGAACTGAAAGGGTAAAAGGGACGCAAACGCCCCCACTGCTTGGTTGCTGTCAACCACGCAACGATAACGGGCCCAGGAAGTGCTAGGGCCATAACCCCCTTGGTCATCACACCAAGACCGCAAGCTACTGCGAATCCCCAAAACCACAGACGCCTCCTATGAGTGCTAGTGCTTGTGATGGCCTTATAAAAACTAAACAGAGATAACGTCACGAAGACACTTGCGCTCATGTCGAGGATAATCAGATGCGCTAGTCCAAAATACAGAGGGCTCGTGGCTAAAATCAGTGCTGCGACTGCACCGACCAGGAGTCCATAAATACTGGCCGCAAAGGCAAACGTAGCGACAACGCCGCCGACTGCTATCGCCACCGTTACCATGCGCATGGCGAACTCCGAAGAGCCAAAAACCTTCATCACACCAGCTTGCAACCAATAGAAAAGGGGCGGCTTCTCAAAATATTTAACGCCATTCAAGCGCGGCGTTACAAAATCGCCAGTCACCAGCATCTCACGGGAAATCTCTACATATCGTGCTTCATCCGGTGTAGCAAAGGACCTATCCCCTAACATAATGCTATAGTAAAGAAAAATTAGCACCGAGAGGGCTACAGACGCATAAATTAATTGTCTTTTTTGCATAAAGAAACACTAGAGCTTTTTTTGGTAAGAATCAAATGACAATACTTGCTACAGATTTTTTCTTGCATGTTTACTTTTTGTTAAGTAAATAAAATGTATAGTATATGTTAAAACATGTTTTAAGCAAGTTAATATCTCATAGAAACACATTAAAGAAAGGTTTATTTATGACATTAAGAATTTTTTTTATTTTATTGCCACTATGTTTAGGGTACGTTTGCGCGTCTACACTAGAAATAAATGCCGATACTGTTCCTTTAACAATAAAACCTGCTGTTGAGACAGAAAAAAAACCACATATCGAATCTCAGCCCATACCTGAGAAGAAAGAAGAGGAAAAACCAAAGGCTCTTGATTTCTTAGGAAGAGTATGGTTCGGCGATAAATTGTGGCCAGATTCCTAAGTGTTTTTGCGCCTTTTCATGATGACTAAACCATGGACTACGGCAGCAATACCGAATCCCCCAAAGATCAAACCTGCAAAAACTTCAGAAAAAGATTGATAAAACCAAGCTCCTAAAGCCATAAAAAGGAAACCAAAGACAAGGTAAAACATAGATAAAGGCCTACAACGGCTATAAATATGTTGATGCATATAAGCATCGACAAGTTTCACTTTTTCCTCGCAAGTATTCTTGCAGGATATTCCAGCATCGCTCACAATACATAAGCAATCCTGACAGATAGCCTTGCCACAGTGTTTACATAGGCCAACAGCATCCTCACTTTTATGATTAAAACACTTCATGACTTTTAAATTCCATCTTCATAAGTATATGAATTTAGTATGCTATCAGGTGGTTAATGGCTGGTTAATGTGGTAAACGAGAGGTTGCCTCATCTTCAATAGTGATTTTTCTTGGTGAGATGATATCTTCCTCTTTTCGCTGATCTTCCCACTCAATTGCAATAGGTACACGAACAAAGGCTATTTTTAGCACCTCGTCGACTGTGGTCACAGGCATTAACTTAAGCCCTTTTTTCACGTTATCGGGGATATCCTCTAAATCTTTTTCATTATCAATAGGTATGATAACTGTTTTAATGCCACCACGATGAGCAGCCAACAGCTTCTCTTTTAGGCCACCAATCGCCAGCACGCGTCCCCGCAAGGTAATCTCACCAGTCATTGCCACATCACGACGCACAGGAATGCCCGTCAAGGCCGAAACAATCGAGGTATACATCGCAACCCCAGCCGAAGGCCCATCCTTTTGAGTTGCCCCCTCCGGCACGTGAACGTGAATATCCCGTTTTTCAAACACAGTTGGTTTGATACCAAATTGTTTTGAACGCGACCTCACATAGCTAACCGCAGCCTGCACGGATTCTTGCATAACGTCGCCAAGTTTACCTGTAATCTTAATGTTGCCCTTACCTGGAAGAACTACAGCTTCGATAGATAAAAGCTCTCCACCAACTTCTGTCCACGCAAGGCCTGTGGTAACTCCGACAAGGTCTTCCAGTTCAGCCTGCCCCCACGTAAAGCGGGTAATGCCAGCATATTTGCGTAAATTTTTCGGAGTGATTTTAACGGATTTAGTCACACCTAAAAGAATTTCTTTGATCGCTTTACGTGCCAGATTGGCCAACTCGCGTTCAAGGTTTCTAACACCTGATTCACGTGTGTACGAACGGATTAAATCCCGCAAAGCCTCAGAGGTAATCGAAAATTCCCCTTTTTTGAGGCCATGCACTTCGAGCTGTTTTTGCAATAAATGCTTCTCGGCGATGGCGATTTTTTCTTCTTCCGTATAGCCGGGCAAGCGAATTATTTCCATGCGATCCAGCAAGGGCTGCGGCATCTTCAAGGTATTGGCCGTAGTCACGAACATCACATCCGATAGATCGTAATCAACTTCAAGGTAGTGGTCGTTAAAGCTTGAATTCTGCTCAGGATCCAAAACTTCGAGAAGAGCCGATGACGGATCACCACGCCAATCGCTGCCTAGCTTATCAATCTCATCAAGCAAGAACAAAGGATTCGATGTCTTGGCCTTTTTCATGCCTTGAATAATCTTCCCCGGCATAGAGCCAATATACGTGCGGCGATGCCCACGAATTTCTGCCTCATCCCGAACGCCGCCCAAGGAAATACGCACGAAATTACGACCTGTTGCCTTAGCGATTGATTTCCCAAGAGAGGTCTTCCCCACGCCTGGAGGACCAACAAGGCACAGAATCTGCCCTCTAACCTTACCAACACGACTTTGCACCGCTAGGTATTCCAGCATCCGCTCCTTGACCTTTTCGAGGCCATAGTGATCGCGATCAAGCGTTTCCTTCGCAACCAAAATATCCCGCTTAATGCGCGTTCTTTGCTGCCAAGGGATAGAGACCATCCAATCGAGATAATTACGAACAACCGTCGCTTCGGCGGACATCTGATTCATCGTCCGTAATTTCTTTAATTCCGCAGCACATTTGGTGCGGGCTTCCTTCGTCAGTTTCAGCCTACGGATTTGATCTTCGAGTTCACCAATCTCATCACGGCCTTCTTCATTTTCGCCTATCTCTTTTTGAATAGCCTTTAATTGCTCATTCAAATAATAGTCCCGCTGGGTCTTTTCCATTTGTCGCTTAACACGAGTACGGATCCGACTTTCAACGCTAAGAACGCTAATCTCACTCTCAACGTAGTTAATCAACTTATCCAGTCGCTTTCCCACATCAACGGTTTCTAAGATTTCTTGCTTGTCTGAGATTTTGAGCAAAAGGTACGACGCAATTGTATCGGCAAGCCTAGAAGGATCATCAAGTTGATTAATGGTAACTAAGACATCTGGCGGAATTTTGCGGTTAAGCTTAATGTATTGCTCAAATTGACCTAACAGTGTCCGCACAATAGCGTCACCCTCCGACAAGACACCACCGGGGGGTTTAGGTGGTGTAGTAGCTTCCGCAGTCGCCTCAAAATACCCATTGTCCTCACTAAACTCAAGAATCTTAATCCGTTCTATGCCCTCAACCAATACTTTAACTGTATTGTCAGGTAGTTTGAGTATTTGTAAAACTGTCGCTAACGTCCCATAAGTATACAAATCATTAGTAGTTGGGTTATCATTTCCAGCATTTTTTTGGGTTAATAAAATGATATGCTTTTCTGTTCCAAGCATAACATCTTCTAAGGCGTTAACGGATTTTTCTCGTCCTACAAACAAAGGTACAATCATGTAGGGAAAGACGGTGATATCCCGCAAAGGCAATACTGGATATCGATGATTCTTCTTAATGCCAAACATTATCTAGTAATTCCCCACGTTGTTATCCCTATCCTTCTGTCATCCTCGGACCTGTCCTCGGGCTTGACCCGTGGATTGACCCGAGAATCTAATAATATCTGTATTTTAGATCCTCGCGTCAAGCGCGAGGATGACAAAGTGGGGAGTTACATCATTTACTGACCGAGTGTGTCGTTCCATTAAGCTCCTGATGATGCATCATTGAGACGCTTGCTATAAGTTTTAAGGGGTTGTGAACGGTTGTCCACAACCTCACGATTAATAATTACTTCCTCAACAGTACTATCACTCGGCAAGTCAAACATGGTGTCTAGTAAAATGTTTTCCATTATAGATCTCAAACCACGTGCGCCTGTCTTACGCGCAATCGCCTTATGAGAAATGGATTTCAACGCGTCATCTGTAAAGCTAAGACGGACATTTTCCATTTCAAATAACCGCTTGTATTGTTTGATAAGTGCATTTTTAGGCTTGGTAAGAATCTCTATCAAAGCACTCTCATCTAGGTCTGTTAAAGTTGCGAGAACAGGTAACCGCCCAATAAACTCTGGGATCAAACCAAACTTCAAGAGATCCTCCGGCTCAACATCACGCAACACTTCTCCTGTCGATAAATCTTCAGGACCGCGTACATCAGCACCAAAACCAATAGAAGCACCCTTACCGCGCGCAGAGATGATTTTTTCTAACCCAGAAAAAGCCCCACCACAAACAAATAGGATATTGGTTGTATCAACCTGTAGGAACTCTTGCTGCGGATGCTTACGCCCACCTTGGGGTGGAACCGACGCAACCGTACCTTCCATGATTTTCAGAAGTGCTTGCTGGACCCCTTCCCCTGATACATCTCGTGTGATCGAAGGGTTCTCGGACCTTCTGGAAATTTTATCAACCTCATCGATGTAAACAATTCCACGTTGAGCCCGCTCTACATTATAATCAGCAGCCTGTAGTAGCTTGAGGATGATGTTTTCAACGTCCTCGCCAACATAGCCTGCTTCTGTTAATGTTGTCGCATCCGCCATGGTAAAGGGTACATCAATAATGCGGGCAAGGGTCTGCGCCAAAAGCGTCTTACCACTCCCCGTTGGGCCAATAAGTAGGATATTGGATTTGG
>JBAWWF010000074.1:0-5431 GCA_037146895.1 Alphaproteobacteria bacterium
TTCCTGCTCACTGACTTCTGACTTCTGAGCTTTGGTTCCTGATCCCTGCTTCTTGGCTGCTTTCATCTGAATCTCGGCTTCTTCTTCAGACTGAGCTACACCTACTTCAACGCTGACAGAAACTTCGGGATGCAAAACCACTAAAGCCTTATGAATCCCTAATATTTTGATAGGGGTGGATAAAATAACTTGTGTATGTAAAACTTTGTATCCAGCTTTATCCAAAGCGGCAGCGATATCTTGGGCACGCACGGAGCCATAAAGGTGACCTGCCTCACTTGCTTGGCGCACAACGCTTACGATAACTTTGTCCATCCGCTTCGCGACCTGCTCTGCTTCAGAACGGCGTTTGATATTGGATGTCTCAAGCTGCGCTTTTTGCGCTTTAAAAAAATCAATATTGGCTTCGATAGCACGAAGAGCCTTTTTCTTAGGCAATAAAAAGTTACGAGCATACCCCGACTTTACATCAACGATATCACCCATGATTCCTAAGTTTGCGATTTTCTCTAGTAAGATGACTTGCATCCCGCTTTACTCCCTTTTACAACTGTCATCCCCGGGCTCGACCCGAGGATCATTTTTCTATTCTCTCAACTGTCATCCTCGGGTCCGGCCAGAGGATCATTTACTCAAACGCGGATATAATTTAAGCAATGGTTCAAGAATACCCAAACCTACTATAAATAGCATAGGCCAGACAAGAACAATCATCAAAAATAATATCATAAAAAACCAAAACTTAGCGATTTGCCATTGCATAAGCCATAAATAAAAGGTACGTAAGCCCGTTGCGATTAATGGCACTGCGGCTAACAGCATGGCATTGAGTCCAAAAGCCGCAAGGTTTGGGTAGAAAGGTTTCATTAGTGTTACTGCTGCTCCTGCCAAAAAAACAAAACTCCAATCCCACGCATAAGTGGATACAAAGTCATTTTTAGAGGGGAAGGGACGTAAAGATTCTCCCATGAGAGATAGAATTCCCTGCGCAACAAGCGCATTTATGGCCGTTGTTATAACCCACGAGGCCCCTATAATTGATGGAATGATAATACTAATGGTTGCCTTAAGTTTATCGACAATGGCTTCTTCGCTGATAACCCCCTTCAACCAAAGAGTTGTTTCGACCTCAATAGGTGTCCTTTTGAACGCCAAGATCCATAGAAAAAACAGAGTCATCAATAAGAGCACGATTGCTGTAAGGATCGTTAAGATCTTGTTTGCAGGGACCGACTTTTTGTTTTGTCTCTTTGAGGCAAGTAAGCACACGAAAAAGACCGGAATACCTTGAAGCAGCAGGAAGGAAGTTGCGGCAGCACCACCAATGACTCCCATAAAAGAGCTGGTGACTCCCGTTGCGATAATTAAATAGATTAGTGGGTATCGTAAACCAATTATAAAAAGGGGAACGACAGAGAAATAACCTAAAACGAGCCCCAGCCAAGAAGCAGTATAAGGAGACATTGTCAGCATAACAGTTGTTATGCCTGCCAGGACGGATAATGGGAGCTTGTGGCTATGCATGAAACTCAAAGGACGCAAACCTCATTTGTAACTATTCAGCCTATGGTCAGCCTATAGTCAACCCTTCTAGAAGGCGTGGAACAAGCCGTCTCGAAGGGTGCCCATAATCTGAATAGTTCTTACCCCTAAACGCTTACGTAGGACAATAGTGCTAAAAAGCGCGCACGCTTAATGGCTACAGCTAACTCACGCTGCCTCTTGATGCTAACCGCACTAATACGACTAGGAATGATCTTACCGCGCTCTGTTAGAAACTTCTGTAGAAGGCGGACATCCTTATAGTCTATTTTGAGGGCATGTGGACCGCTGAATGGACAAGTTTTACGACGACGGAAGAATTGTCGCCGCATAGGTGAAGCAGCACCACCTTTGGCCGCATCGCCGCTGTTACCAGGACTACGCTTCGTGTTGTTTTCTTTTCTATTATAAGACATGAAAAATTCCTTTATATTCTCAAAGTAACATTCAGATTATGAGACAACCATTAGAGATGGCACTTCGTTCCTCCTCAGGGTGAACGGGACTGAGATTGTCCGTTCGCCCTGAGGAGGGGCTGCGAAGCACCCCGTCTCGAAGGGTGTCCATAGGCTGAATAGTTACATTCATTTAAGCATCAACAATTGGTTCATCAAGTGGGACGAGAGGCGGGACATCAAAGACGTCGCGATCACCGTAATCATCATCGTAAGAGCGATGCCGTTCTTCTCTAAAGCCACGTTGCTGCATCAATGGTGATGGGTTATTGTCTAAAGTCTCAGTTGTTACAGTCAAATAACGCAAGACGTCTTCGCTGAGTTTCAGTTGCCGTTCCATTTCAGTGACACCAGCGGATGTTGCGCTTAAGTTCATTAAAACATAATGGGCTTTTTTGTTCTTTTTAATTTTGTAAGCGAGATTGCGCAAACCACAGAATTCGGTTTTGCCAACTTCGCCGCCATGGGCACGAATGACCTCAGCATACGTCTGTGCAAGGGTCTCGACCTGACCAGGGGTTGCGTCCTGACGGACAATAAATACCGTTTCGTAATTCTTCATAACGACTCCCTATGGTTAATAGCCTAACAATTTAAGGCTAAAAGCCCACATACTAAGTGAGCAAAGAGCTATATTGGCAAAATGCCAAAAGCTAGGGTCACTCTAGCTATAGATGGGGAGTAAATGCAAGTGTTTTATCGCCGCCTAGCAAAAAAATCTTGCAGCAATATCTTGCAGCGTGCCTCCTGTACTCCGCCAATGATTTCAGGCTTATGATGGCAGGTGGGGTGGTCGAATACGCGTGCACCATGCTCAACGCCGCCGCTCTTGTGGTCGTAAGCACCGAAATAAAGCCGGCGAACCCGTGCCCAGGCAATCGCTCCAGCACACATCGCGCATGGCTCCAAGGTAACATAAAGATCGCAAGTTTCAAGATAAGGGGTACCCAGCACTTGCATGCCTTCGCGCAAAATCAGGAGCTCAGCGTGGGCGCACGCATCTTTTGTGTGGATGACGCGATTGCCGGAGCTTGCTATAATTGCCCCATCATTGACGAGGACAGCACCCACAGGAACCTCACCTTGCGCGTCTGCCTCATCGGCTTTTTGAATTGCTACGTCCATCCAGGTCATTATTGTTTCTTAACCCCTTAGTCCATAACGTTTCTTAGGATCTGTAGAGCTATTAGCAATTTCAATAACGAGACCGATAGCGACAAGTTTTGCAAGACGATTAATGATGGATCTTCGACTGAGGCCTATTGTTTTCGTTATTTCCTGAGTAGATAACGTGCCGTGAGTGGTTAGAAGATCGAGAATTCTTTTGTCAACACTATCTGAATCTGGTTGTTTGATTCTACTTTTATAAAACGTAACACGAATACGGGGGCCGATTTCTTCAAATAGTGGTGGTGAAAGTCCTGCTTTCTCGCAAACCGTTGTCATGCGCCTAATGCCGCTTCCCCATTGCTCAATCAACCCAAGCTCGTTAAAAACACGCGCTACGACAGGATTGCGCAATTTTGAAACACCTGATTTCATATCCTCAAAAGTTAAACCCCACGGCAATAATGCACTGTTTTCAATTTCTATACGATCATCAAAAATGGAAATGCGGATTGGTGCTCCTCTTAAAGAATAATCAGTATGAACAAGTGCATTTATAATAGCCTCTCGAAGCGCAACCTTAGGAATTTCCTATAATTCTTTGTGTCGAATGTCTTCAACGTCTATCCCTACACGTATGTTCTTCTTTATAAACTCCATTGCTTCATCAACAGCTTGTGGAAGGAGAGATGTTATTTTCTGAGAATTTACTATGTTAGTTTTATCAAAGCCTTCAAAAACACCCAATTGAATCCATGCATCTGGAAAAATTAGTAGTCGCTGTGGGGAAAATAATAATATTCCGCCAACTGTTGGGACGAATCTATTTCTGTCTTTAATAAACACACCAAGCGTTACAAGGTCATTGGTGTTTATTTTCCGAAATGGTTTAAATAGCTGTGCAGCAGCTGTGAAGTCAATGTCTTCATAGCTTGCTTCACAGCAAGGTTCTTCGTCAAAAGTTTTTGCCGCTACTGATCGTTCAATAGCCCGCAATAGGTCATTATCAACCAGGCGTGTTGTTGAGCCAAGACGAATATATGTGGACTTTAGCTTGCCCTCAGCTCTTTTAAAATGTGGTCTCAAAGGACTTGGATACACTTTTATAATAATCAGATGAGTGTTTTTATAAGGGATAACATCAATGTTAGGTAAAATTCTTGGCTCTATAACATCATGAATGAGATTGGCTAATTCTTCAGCTACTTCATGGGGCTTATCAATCCCTACGATATAGTGTGTTTTATCTTGAACTCCCAAGACAACATAACCGCCTGAGGTGTTAGCAAAAGCTATGATGGTTGAAAGTATTTTTGCTTTGGGCAAGCTATTTTCTTTGAATTCTAGCGTTTTTCCTTCGTACTGTTTGATTAGTTCTTCAATACTCATACTGTGCATTATGCTGTGAAGGAGCTATGCAGTCAACTCTTCCTGCATGCAAAAAATCCTATATAATCATTGATAGCGTAATAGGAGGCGGTTATGAAGCAGAAGTTTCGCACAGAGAATGACTCCATGGGGGAAGTACAGATCCCTGCGGACTGCTACTGGGGAGCGCAGACGCAGCGTTCTTTACAAAATTTTTCTATAGGTATGCCCAATTATCGCATGCCATCGGCATTGATTCGTGCTTTGGCTATCCAAAAGCGTTGCGCAACTCTTGTTAATGAAAAATTTGGTCTTCTTGATGATAAACTTGCGGCCGTCATTGTTAGCGTTTGTGAGGATATCATTGAGGGAAAATGGGAGGGCCATTTTCCTTTATCGATTTGGCAAACAGGTTCCGGCACACAGACCAATATGAATATGAATGAGGTTATAGCTAATATTGCCAACGAGTATTTAGGTGCTCCCCCGGGGAGCAAGAGCCCAATTCACCCCAACGATCATGTGAACAAGAGCCAATCATCTAACGATTCATTCCCCACAGCTATGAATATCGCGGCCGTTCTAAGTATCCATGAAGATCTATTGCCAGCCTTGAATCACTTTATGGAGACGCTGGGGAAAAAATCTAAAGAATTTGCTTCATATGTTAAAATAGGGCGTACACACTTACAGGATGCAACTCCCATAACTCTAGGCCAAGAATTTTCAGGTTATGTCAGGCAAATTGAGCTGGGAATTGCTCGCATCTCAAGTGTGTTACCGCGGCTTTATGAGGTTGCACAAGGTGGAACTGCCGTTGGCACAGGCCTTAATACGGTTGAGGGATTTGCCGAAGAGTTTGTTGGTTTTTTAGAAGCACACACAACTCTTCCCTTTAAGACCGCCGAGAACAAGTTTGAGGCTATTGCTGCTCATGACAGTTTGGTCGAACTATCTGG
>JBAWWF010000075.1:0-5421 GCA_037146895.1 Alphaproteobacteria bacterium
CGGTATGACAGATATGAGATAACACATCACTTTTAAGACTTCCTTATCCCGAACTCAGGTTATCTAGGATTAATACAAGTCTCACTTTCAATCGCACTTATTATTCCATTATTAATTAAATGAAACACGCGTCCTTGCTATACAAAGCAGTGATGCGATGTACAATACACCACCCATCAAGACAATGGTTGGTCCCGAAGGCCAATTATAGTGATAAGAGAACAGCAAACCACAATAGCTGGCGACTATGGCGAAGATGATTGCCAACAGAAAGAGGCTCCAGACTTGCTTAGCCCAAAGGCGCGCAGTGATGGCAGGTAGCATCATCATGCCCAGGGCCATTAGCGTACCAATGGCCTGACAAGCGGCGACAAGGTTCATAACAACAAGTGCTAGGAAAATAAGGTGGAGAAGCATCGCTCGTGAACTGGCAATGCGCATAAATAGAGGATCAAAGCATTCGTAAATAAGGGGGCGATAAATAAATGCGATGATAAAAAGCGTCAGCGATGTTGTAAAAGCAATAAAGACAAGATTGGATGTATCAACTGCTAAAACACTGCCAAAGAGAAGGTGTAAGAGGTTCATCTGTCCACCGTAAACAGAAAGGATTAAGACGCCCAGGGCTAGGGCGATGAGATAAAATCCGGTGAAGGAAGCATCCTCGGTCAGGATGGTATGCCGCGAAACTAAGCCGCCAGCGATTGCTACGAGCAGACCCGCAATAAGACCGCCCGCACTTAATGCTGGCAACCACAAGCCTGTGATTAAGTAACCAATGGCAATACCGGGGAGAACGGCATGCGAAAGCGCATCACCCATTAGGCTCATCCGTCGCAAGATCAGTAGCACGCCAATCGGTGCACAGCTCAACGATATCGCTAGCGTTGCGATTAAAGCGCGACGAAGAAAAGCATAATCCAAAAATGGGGCTAAAAAATATTCAAGCATGAAATACCGCTTTTGTTAGGTTGTCAGGAGTTAATACCGTTGCCGTATCGCCAAAGCAGATCAGCTGTTGCGAGATCAGTGCCGCCGTGGGGAAATATTTACGAACTAGTTCAAGGTCGTGAACAACAGTCAGAATGGTTTTTCCTTGCTGGTGCCATCTCTGGATGATATTCATCAGCGAGGCTACGGTAAAAAGATCCACAGCAGAAAAAGGCTCATCCAACAAAATAAGGTCTGCATCCTGTAGAGCCAAGCGCGCAAAAAGCAGCCGCTGGAATTGCCCGCCACTTAAGGCATAGATGGGTCGTTTAGCCAGATCTTGCAGCCCAACATAAGCTAAAGCCTCTGTGATATGCGCCCGATCTTGCCGGGAAAATCTGCCTAAAACACCAGTCCGTTTCCAAAGCCCCATTGCAGCCACATCAAAAACACGCAAAGGAAAAGTCCGATCCATCTCGCTGCGCTGGGGGAGAAAGGCAATCTTATGGCCGGAAAATACACTGGAGATTTTCCCACGAGTGGGTTGATAGAGACCGGCAATAAGCTTTAAAAGCGTACTTTTGCCACCACCGTTAGGTCCAATAATAGCAAGCAGCGAGGCTGGTGGAATTGTCAGGTTGATATTATCTAAAGCAACTATATCGCCAAAGTGATGAGCAATGTGCTCAAAAGAAATTAAGAATTTACTGCCCAAAGTACCCCGACCCATAGAGCAACTATAGCAAAGCCCGCAATAGCAGTTCGGCCAACAAATCCCATTTCTAGTGGATTCAACATTTCTTTAATCCAGATCCAGATATTATAAAAAACTTCTCTCTTATCTTATAATGTATAAGTAACCATTCGCACAACAGAAGTCAATGCTCAGACAGCCGTTCCTACTTCTTCTTATTGCGGAAAGCATCAAAGGCAATGATGTTTGAGCCTGCTTTTGGAGCCTCTGTGTCTGTTTTGGCTGTTTTGGATCCTCGCGGTTTACGTGTTGTGGCACCTTCCGCTTTCGTCTTTTTGGTTTTTTTAGATGGGACACGCTCATGAACAGAGGGCGTAAACTGAAGCCCAAATTTCACAGATGGATCGACGAAGCTAACAACCGCGCTAAACGGAACCGTCAAGCGTTCATCAACATTATTAAAGCACAGAGTAACCGAGAAGAAATCGTCTTCAACCTCAAGATCCCAGAACTCATACTGCAAGACAATGGTAACTTCCTCTGGGTATTCCTCTTTGAGAAAATTCGGTATATCAACGTCTGGATGGTTAGTAGCAAAAGAAATATAGAAATGGTGAGAGCCCACCAGACCAGTTTTTGCGGTATTAGTTAGAACTGTACGAATAACACCCCGCAGCGAATCCTGAACGAGTTGCTCGTAGTCAATGAGGGTAATTTTTGTGGCCATTAATTCTCATCCTTTGCCGTAGTATACCAAGTGGGAGGGTTCTGTTGCAAGGCCCCTCCCGAGCCCCTAGGCTAGACTACTTAAATTCAGCGTGAGCCGAGGTTAAGCTGCCATTGCAGTTTGTCCCAGAGTGTTCTGGTTAGCTGCTTTTTTGCCCATAGCACTATTATTATTAGCACTTATAATGTTAGCCCGATAACGGCGGAACAATGCCGGACGAAAATGATGTCTTTACTACGCACGTCGATCCTGTTTCATCCCCGTAAGTTGGTGGAGATGCCGGGTACCGCCCCCGGGTCCGTTACGCTTATTCCACATAATGTTTATCGTCATAGTCAAATCGAAATCTGACTTCGTTAATATACACTATTTTTCGTGGCTTTTAAAGATATTTAATCCTATGATGAAAAAAGTAATTATTCAAAGGGGTAACTATTCAGATTATGAGGCAAATGCTAGCGCAATCGAGAACCGGAGCGGAGTGTATTCTTCATACATGAGCACCGGAAGCGCAGATTAAGCGTAGCAGTTGTCCATAGGCTGAATAGTTAACTCCCGTTTTTCTTTCGTTCAAGGTAAAGGTCCCACAAATCAGGTCGACGCTGCCGAGTAATTGTCTCAGCCTGCTCGCGACGCCATGCTTCTATGTTCGCGTGATGTCCGCTTAACAACACGTCAGGCACTTTATAATCATTCCATACTTGTGGCCGAGTATACTGCGGATATTCTAATAAATCTAGCTCAAAACTTTCCTGAAGCAAAGATTCTGTTTTTCCCATCACTCCAGGCAACAAGCGAACGCAAGCGTCAATAAAAACTAGGGCTGCGATATCACCACACGATAAAACATAATCGCCGATGCTAACCTCTTCCATCTCCCACTTATCAACGATGCGTTGGTCAACGCCCTCATACCGACCGCATAAAAGGACGACAGGATCTCGCGCCGCAACAAGCTCATGAACATACGCTTGTCGCAAGGGAACTCCGCGTGGTGTCAAATAAATCAGCCGCGGTGTCCTGATTGCCTGGCTGCAAGCAGCAACAACCGCATGATCAATAACATCAGGGCGCAGTACCATCCCTGCCCCACCGCCAAAGCAGATATCGTCGACTTGTCTGTGCTTATCTTGAGCGAAATCGCGAATGTTAAGCGTATCTAGCTGCCACACCCCACGTTCAAGTGCTTTACCTGCAAGTGATGAAGCCAACGGACCTGGATAAAGCTCAGGAAAAAGCGTCAGAACTGTACAAACCCACGGATCTTGCAAATGCATTACTCAAATAGATGGTCAGGATTAATCAGAATGAATTTATCGCCCAAACGCACCTCCAGAACCGCTTCTTTGGTAAAAGGCAGCGTCAGCACAGCACCTTCAGCAGTGATAATTTCCAAAAAATCCCCAGCACCATAATTATTAACCGCCTGCACCTTGCCGATGATCTGATCTTGGGTTGTTTTTACGTCTAACCCAATTAGGTCGCAATAATAAAATTCGTCACTTGCCTCTGGCAAATTCGGCAGTTGCGCGCGCTCAATATAGAGGTTCGTGCCCTTAAGTGCTTCTGCCGCATCGCGTGTCGTCACCTCTTCAATGCTGGCAATCAGCATGTCATCTGCAATAACCCGCCGCAGCTTCAGTTTGCACGGAACCCCTTCAGCAGTATAAAGAGCACCGTGCGTAAACAAGTCTTCCGGCTTTGCAGCATAGCTCTTAACCCTCAAGTCACCGCGGATCCCGTGAGGAGACCCGATTACAGCAATCAGGATGCAGGAGTCAGAAGTCAGGCTGACTCCTCCGGTTCCTGAGTACTGGCTTCAGAAGCAGTTGCTTCTGGCTCCTGAACCTTAACTTCTTCTTCTGGCTCCTGAGCTTTAGCTGCCGCTTCCTGAGCCCTGTCTTCTGCAAGCTTTGCTTGCTCCTGAGCCATGGCAACTGCTTTCTTCTTCGGTGCTGCCTTAAGTGGATTGTTCTTCTGCGCTGGCTTATCCGCCAATCCTGCATTCCCTAAAAACTTAGCAACACGTTCTGTAGGTTGCGCACCAACAGAAAGCCAATGCAGAATACGCTCTTTATTTAAGACGATGCGGTCCGCATGTTCGTGAGCAAGCTGCGGATTATAAGAACCAACCCTTTCAACGAAACGACCGTCGCGTGGACTGGTTGCCTCAGCAACAACAATACGATAGAAAGGTCGCTTCTTAGCACCACCGCGTGCTAACCGAATTTTTAGTGCCATATTTATTCTCTCCTGAATAGTTACAATTTATATACTTAACGACCGATAATACTTCTAAACAACCCCTTCTTGTCGTTCATTTTGCCCATCTTCTTCACCGTCTGCTGCATGTTCAAATGCTGCTTGAGCAAGCGGTTAACGTCAGGAACGCAGCGACCGGACCCTGCGGCAATACGCCGACGCCGCGAGCCATTCAAAATACTCGGGGTCCGGCGTTCTTCACGCGTCATAGAACGAATCATCGCTATTTGATGACGAATATAGCCGTCATTGACTCCCGCATCCACCATTTTATCTTTCATACCCCCCATTCCGGGTATTAAATTTATCAAAGAGCCAATTCCACCCATCTTGAGCATCTGTTCAAGATGTTGCGCCATATCATCCAGGGTAAATTGCCCCTTTTGCATCTTTTTTGCCATCTTAGCTGCATCTTCTTCAGACACAACCTCCGTAGCACGCTCAACCAGGCCAACAATATCGCCCATGCCCAAGATGCGGTTGGCTATTCGCTGCGGGTTAAACACCTCTAGCTGATCCAGCTTTTCGCCAACGCCCGCGAATTTGATGGGCTGCCCAGTCACAGCCAGCATAGATAACGCCGCCCCACCGCGTGCATCGCCATCAAGGCGGGTCAACACAATACCAGTGAGCCCCACTTGTTCATGGAACGCCTTAGCAACGGTCAGGGCATCTTGCCCCATCATACTGTCAGCAACGAGCAAAGTCTCAATGGGTGAGGTGAGACGCTTAATCGCAATCACTTCATCCATCAGGTCCTGGTCAATATGCAGACGTCCGGCACTGTCCAGTAACAATACATCATATG
>JBAWWF010000076.1:0-5385 GCA_037146895.1 Alphaproteobacteria bacterium
GTTTCTCCCATGAAGGCGAGAAGACCATAGGTTGTTGCGGCACCAAGAATGGAGACAAAGGCATCCTCAGACCAAGGTTTAACGAATGCATCGTGGTCTATCACCGCAATGGTGCTTGCGTCATTCAGCAGAATTGGTCGAAGGCTTACTCTTTGCATAAACAGGATTCACCAGATAAAAAGGGCTTAAGTCTTGCTCAAGACTTTCTCTTTTATTATCCAAGAAAAGCAATAAGTCAATAAGGCCAGTGGCTAAAGAAGTTTGGGGAACCAGACAGCGGGCAAGCTGAGTATTAAATGACTTGAAATTGTACAAAACATCCCATCCGTCATTGCGAGCGGAGCGAAGCAATCCAGGGGCTACAGATTGATGCGGTTGCTCCTGGATTGCTTCGCTCCGCTCGCAATGACGGATGGAGGGTGTACTATAACTTACTAGATAATGGTCGTGGGATTGTTCCAGATATGCTTGTAAGTCATCAGTTGCCCAAATTCTAGCTGGTTCTTTTTCACTGGTGTCTGTGTTAAAAATCTGCCCATAAAACTGACCGCGTTTATTATCAATTAGAGCTAAAAAAGATGTAGCCGTCGGTGCTTGTTGTTGCCCTTGGAAAGCAAGGACACGTAAAGACGTTGGGGCAAAGCAGGGGATTTGCGTTGCCAGGTGTAACCCTTGCGCGGTTGCGAGGCCGATGCGAATGCCTGTGAAGGAGCCTGGGCCGCGCGTTACCGCAAAATAGTTAACCTGATCATAGCGTAAATTAGCCTGCTCAAGGAGTGCGCCTAAGGTCGGGATGAGCATACTTGATTGCTGGCTCGTGGATTGCTTATCTCCGCACTCTATAAGCGTCTCACTCCTGTGGCCTTTATTGTAGAGTGCCGTTGATAGAGTTGAGGTGCTGGTATCAAAGCCGAGAATTACAATATCCGACATACTTCATCGAACTCAAACCGTGGTGACCGTGGAAATAATTTACTTGGATCTCCATAGCCTAGATTGCATAAGAAATTGGACCTAATTTGTGTGTCAGCAAAAAATATTGCATCAAGCTTGGCATTGTCAAACCCGGACATAGGGCCGCAGTCTAGCCCTAGAGAGCGAGCAACAACCATAAAATAAGCCCCCTGGAGAGTCCCATTTCGCTTCGCTGTTTCTTCAATCAGCGGTTGGTTTCCTACAAACCAGTCGCGTGCCGGAGCATGTGGGAAAAGCTTCGGCAGCCAATCATAAAATTGCAAATCATGAGCGATAACAGCTGTAATCGGCGCTTTCATAGTTTTTTCAACATTACCTTCATCTAGACAAGGGCGCAGCTGCTCCTTAGCCTTGTGCGATTTAATAAATAGAATGCGCATGGGGCAACAATTGGCACTAGTTGGTCCAAGACGCGCAAGTTCATGGATTCTTTGCAACAACTCACCATCAACCGGCTTCTCAAGCCAATTGGTGTGGGTTCGTCCCTCAACAAACACTTGTTTAGTGCTGATATCCATATGTCTTCCTCTCGTATGCCAACTCCTACGATCTAGCTTAGCATCAGCAGCCTGTGTGTCAATGCGAAATTCGCTGACCACTATTTTACAAATTGTAGAATTCCTATTTTACAAACTGCAGAATTCCTATTTTACAAACTGTAGATATTCTACTTTGCAAATTGCAGCATATTATGTTATAAATAGCTTATGTTAGAGAATGCATATAGACGTTGGCAAATAGAAGCCGTTGTTCGCACTCTTAAAGAGATTCGCGTTGTGTTGTTAACTGGTCCACGGCAATGTGGCAAAACCACACTTGCAAAAACGTTAAATGTGCCTAACCAAATATATAAAACGCTGGACAAACGTAGTGATTTAGCTGATGCACTCAAAGATCCTGAGGTTTTTATCAACCATGGTGATGAGCTTCTGATTATTGATGAAATTCAGCGTGCACCAGAACTTTTGTTAGCCATTAAGCTTGATGTTGATACTAATCAAAAATACGGTCGTTTCTTAATTACTGGTTCTACAAATCTGCGCGCTATTCCCACGGCGACAGAATCGTTGGCAGGCCGTATTGGTAAAATCCGTTTGCGTCCCCTCGCACAAGGTGAAATTGTTGGTACGAGACCGAACTTCCTTAAAAATATATTTCAAAGTATTGCGCTACAGCTAGAGTCTAAGGGGTATGAGAAAGATGACTATCTATCGATGGCTATAAAGGGTGGTTACCCAGAAGCATTGCTTTCTGGGAATATTAAAAGATGGCATAAAAAATATATATCAACATTGTTGGATAGAGACCTGGAAGACATTTTAAATATTCGTAGACAGGGTAGTATGCAGACACTCATCAAAGTCTTGGCTGCTTGGTCGAGTAAATTCATAAACATGTCGTCAATTAGTGCGAACCTTGCTGTATCTAGGCCTACACTCGATACCTATATCAATGCCCTGGAAGCATTGTACATCGTTGAAAGCATTGAACCATGGACAAAAACAGATTATAGCCGTACTAGCAGACAAAATAAGTTCTTTATGACTGATTCAGGATTAATGTCCAGTATGTTGAATTGGACACTCGATAAAGTACGTCTCGATGGTGATCTCAGCGGCAAATTGATGGAGACTTTTGTGTTTACCCAACTTGCCGCAATAATTGATTGTCAGGATGAGGACTATGCGTTGACCCATTACCGAGACGTAGAGAATCGTGAGATTGATTTTATCATTGAAAATGATGATGGTCATTTGCTAGGGATTGAGGTAAAAGCTGGAGGTGGTATAGGGCGTGAAAGCTTCAAGCACTTAAGGTGGTTTAAAGAACACATAGCAAAAGATAAGCCATTCACTGGTATAGTGCTTTACACTGGCGATAGAGTGGTGTCATTTGGTAATGGTATGTGGGCCGCGCCGATATCCGCCTTATGGAACGAATAGGAAAACATGTCACAGCCACCGCTTATGAGTTTACAAGATGTTCGCGTGTCATTTGGCGGCAAGCCACTGTTTGCAGGATTGACTATTCATGTGGACAAAGGAGTGAAAGCTTGTCTGGTCGGGCGCAATGGTTGCGGTAAGTCTACCCTGTTGAAAATATTAGCTGGTGAAATTGACTGCGACGCTGCTAATCACTTCATTCAGCCTGGTACCCGCATTCATTATTTGCCACAGGATGCAATATTTCCTGACGAAAAGACTTTGCTGGAGCTTGTGGAGCAACCAGGCGTTGCCACCCACGAAAGCTTGGCGATGCTTGATATGTTGGGAATGAATCCGCAATGGCTCTGCAATACGCTATCTGGCGGACAGAAGCGTCGTGTTGCGCTAGCTAAAGCACTGGCGGGGAATCCTGATGTTCTTTTGTTGGACGAACCTACGAACCATCTGGATTTGCCGACCATTGAGTGGCTGGAGGGTGAACTAAAAGCCTATCGCGGTGCCTTAATCACCATTAGTCATGATCGTACCTTTCTGGAAAATGTTTCCGAGCGCACGCTGTGGTTAGATCGAGGAACTTTACGGCAGTTTGAAAAGGGTTACCGCTATTTTGAGCAGTGGCAGGAACAAGCCCTTGAGGAAGAAGAAAAGAACTTAGTGCGCATGAACTCGCGCCTGCGCCAAGAGAATGATTGGATGCATGGCGGTGTTACAGGCAGGAGAAAGCGCAACCAACGGCGTTTGCAGCAGCTAATAGATTTGCGCGAGGAAAAGCGGTCGGTTTGCGCAACACGTCCGCAGCAAGCTAAGCTTCATGCTTTAGGGGCGGCGATGGGCAGCAAGATGGTTATTGAGGCGAAGGACATCGGTAAATCTTACGATAATAAATGTTTATTCCATGATTTTTCGACTCGCCTGTTGCGCGGTGATCGCGTTGGTATAATTGGCCCCAATGGGGCTGGAAAAACAACGCTTGCCAAAGTATTGATTGGTGCAATGAATCCCGATAGCGGCCATGTTCGCTTAGGGTCGGCTGTGGAGCTCATTTACTTTGACCAATTGCGTGAAAGTTTGAAGCCAGAACAAACTTTATGGGAAAGCCTTTCCGAAATAGGTGGAGATCACCTTTCGGTCCAGGGTCGCCCCAAGCACATCATGACGCATCTTAAGGATTTTTTGTTCTCGGAGAAGCAGGCGCATGCGCGGATCTCAACGCTTTCTGGGGGTGAACGCAATCGCTTAGCACTTGCCAAAACGTTAGCTCAACAAGGGGATCTCCTGGTTTTAGACGAACCGACCAATGATCTCGATATGGACACCCTGGATTTGCTGCAAGAGATTCTGGACGACTTTCCAGGAACGCTCATCCTTATCAGCCATGATCGTGATTTTCTGGAGCGTCTGACAACCAGCATTATTGCGCTAGAAGGTGACGGCAAGATTCTCGAGGTTTTTGGCGGTTATCAAGATTATCTGCGCCAGCGCAAGGAAGAAGCCCAAAGGAATGTCAAGGCCGTCAGCAAGGTAGCAACTGAAAAAAACGCCCCAGAAAGAAGTGTGAGCAAGCGCAGCCTCACCTTTAAAGAGCGAATTGCTTTGGAGAAGATACCACAGGAGATTGAGAATATGACTAAGCAGTGTCAAGAGTTGGAAGGTAAATTGGCGGATCCTCTGCTTTACAGCAAAAACGCAGATGCATTTCTCGCCTTGTCACAGGAATTAGCACAACTCAAGTCTGCAATCGAAGAGAAAGAAATGCAGTGGCTGCTACTGGATGAGAGGGCGCAAGATGGCTAATAGTGATTTGAACATTCTCTGGCATCCGTCGCCTAATTATACTGAGCGCGAGCGCGCTATCGACATGATCGTGATTCACTATACGGAGATGGAGAGTGCGGCCGCAGCACTGGCGCGGTTGTGCGATCCTGTGACTGAGGTGAGTGCGCACTACTTGATTGATGAGGGCGGGCAAATTACACAAATGGTCGCTGATGAGCATTGCGCCTGGCATGCGGGCGAGAGCTTCTGGGAAGGGCAAACAAGCCTCAATCACAACAGTATCGGCATCGAGCTAGATAACAAAGGCAACGAGCCATTTACTGAGGCGCAGATGCAGTCGCTAGAGCACTTGCTGGCCGCTCTTATTGCCAGACACCGCATCCCGCCGCAGCGTATCGTCGGGCATTCGGACATTGCACCTGGGCGCAAAGTCGACCCCGGGCCGTTCTTCGACTGGGGTCGCCTACGTCAGCGTTGGCCTATAGTTTAGCTTTTATGGGCTGTTTTTTTTCTGCCGCAATAAGCTTTTCCCAATGAGAGGGGTCCCAAGAAGGAGTGTGAACCTCTTTCCAATTTTCTGTGCGTCGACCGCTCTTTATATTGTCAGGATCTCTTTTTTGGGCAATACATTGCATTAACCTATCTCTGGTCAGGGCTTCCAGCACAGAATTATCTACTGGTGCACCTT
>JBAWWF010000077.1:0-5383 GCA_037146895.1 Alphaproteobacteria bacterium
GTGCACGCGCCGCGCCGCTCGCGGGAACACCTCAACTTGACTAACAGTACTTACAAGCTAGATCCTCAACCAATCGAAGATGATTGCCCATGCGCTACGTGTCAGAGCTTCTCACGCAGTTATCTGCACCATCTCCTCAAAGCTCGGGAGCTGCTAGCCTATACACTGATCAGCATTCACAACGTGTGCTTTATGAACCGCTTGATGCAGGAGATTCGCCAAGGAATTATGGAGCAGACTCTACCGGATGTAGAAGGGAGATGGCTGCCGTAGCCTTAAGCTCGTTCAATACGCGCAAGTAATGCTCAGCATGTTGGTAGAAAGATTCTGCAGAAATACGATCGCCCATTGTTATGCAATCATTGGCCATTGCCATATATTTCTCATAACACTGCTGCGCAGAAGCTTTATTAACCTTAGAATCGATAATACGACTAGACACCTTAGAGCGTACATTGCTGTGTGACCGTTTTATCGGACCGTATGTCATAATAATATTACCCCTCTTAAAGTTAAAAATACATTATAAATTATACTCGAATAACTAATAAATGCAAGCATTTTCTGGTACACATCAAGAGTCTTCTTCCGAGAGTTGGCCGCGCAAAACTTTAAGTAAATCAAGAGGTTCCTGCCCTAAGCGCTGTCGGTAAACGATGTAGGCTTCTATAATCCTCTGTACATAATTGCGTGTTTCACCGTATTCGATAGATTCAATCCAATGAATAGGATCGACATTGGAATCTCTTGGGTCTCCTACCTCTTTAATCCACCTGTCTACTGGTGTGGGGCCGCTGTTATAAGCGGCACTGGCTAGTATTATATTTCCTGAATAGTGTTTGAGGAGTTTCTCCAAATATTTACTACCGACGAGCACATTATGTTCAGGGTTAAATAGAGACCCAGAGTGGATATGAAACTTTTTTTCTACATCATGAGCTGTTGTTGGTAGCAGTTGCATCATTCCTTGTGCGCCCTTGTTGCTCACTTCTTTAGGACCAAAGCGACTTTCTTGGCGAATAATGGCATGCACAAGCGGGGCGAGCGACTCCTTTAGATGAGGGCGTTTTATGGTTGGGTAAGTCGCACTCACAAGCGGTACGTGCTTTTTTGTTGATTTTACTGCAACCCAGACGCCAATATTCGTACTACGGTATGTTGCGGCAAATTCGGTCAGGAGCTCCGCTTCAGAACGATCTGTGACTTCCTGGGCAAGTTCAAACAAAAACCGATCCATGGTTCCTGGGCGGTTAATAGCATAGAGGAGTTGTATGACCTTAACTTCGATCCTTCCTTTAAAGTGTTTTAATGTTTCTGGAGTTTTTACAGGTGGGCTAAAATTTAATTTTTTAGGCTTTGCGTGTAGACGGCTTGTCGCTAGTTGCCCATAAAATGTTGTTGGATAATTTGCGGCTTGCATGTACCACAGCTTTGCTTCTGCTGTCTGCTTTAAAGCTGTTTCAGCTTCTCCTATCCAAAAGGCAGCGCGTGACTTACTAAGTGGGCTGGAGACATTGGTGTACAATAATTCAAAATGAGTTCTCGCTGTTCTTGGATCTTTAAGAAAGTGCAAGGCAATCCACCCAGCCAACCACTCACCTGAGGCAAAATTTTCTCCATTGGTCAGCCCATGAGGCCGCACTACTTTGTAGGCCTCATGGTAACGTTTAGCTTCAAGGAGGCGCCTTGTGAGGAGGTTACGATACTTCCATAAAGCGTCCCGATATCTAGGTAGTCGCGCGCTTGGAAAGGCGGAGAATAAAGCAACAGCTGCATCATCGTTTTTATGAGCGACATTCCAGCGAATCTTTTCATAAAGAATCGATGTTTTCTTTTTTTGTGATGGGGTGATGCGTTCTAAAATATGAGCTAGATCCTTAACATGTTCCTCTGCAAGCTTTAAGCGGACCTTAATCAATTTACGTTGTTCGTCTTTAAGTTCGGGCAGGAGAGTACGCACTTGATCAAGCTTGTCTTTTAAGAGAAGCCTTCCGCAGCGAGTATAATGATCTTTTGGGGTTAGTTCATGCTTGAAGGCTTTTAGAAAAGCAGCTTGCCCTTCAGGAGAGAAAGTTTCTTCTTCCCACGCTTTTTTTATATCTTTGTGGAGTTTTGCCCCTGGTTTTTTTAACAGATACCCATAATATGCCCACCCGTGTCCAGTCAGAGGTGCCTTCTTCTTGAACCACGCTAATGCTACTTTACGTTCGTTCTTTGAGGAATCCTTAAAATCCTTAGGTAAAGCTTCTTCGGCTCGTTGTTGCATTTGCTCTCGAGAAGGCCAGCTAGGATTATTTTTTAAGAAAGTAATAATTTCTGAAAAGGTTACATCTCTCTTATCCGAAGTATAGCGCAGCCATTGTATTAGCTTGCTACTTAGTGGACATTTTTTTGCGAGGTCTTTTGCGAATTTTCGATTATCAATCGCGTTTTGCACCTTTTCTCCACAATCCGCAACTTCAGCTTTAAGTTTGTCAGATAGCGGAAAAAGCTTTGCGTTTGCAGCCTTGGCAAAGCAAATAATTGCTACTATGGTAGAGATGAGAAAAAAACGTATATAAGGAAGTCTAGGATGTTTCATGGCTCTATTGTCGCTCTAATTACACCATTTCTCAATGGCAAAATTGATTTAGATGCACTAGAAAAATTGGTTAATTGGCAAATTGCCGAGGGAACGCAAGGTATATTAGCTTGCGGTGCAACAGGTGAGGGGTCCTTATTAACTCTATCAGAGTGGCAATCTGTATTGCGTCAAGTTGTGACCGTGGCCGCTGGAAGGGTGCCGGTTCTTGCTGGGTGCGGAATGACTGGGACAGCAGAAACAATTATGCTGGCGCAATATGCTAAAGAGCTAGGGGCGAAAGCGGCTTTGATTATGACTCCTTGCGATGTCAAACCCTCACAGCAAGGGGTTTATGAGCATTTTCGTAAAATATCCGATACAGTTCATATCCCCATTATTGTTTACAATAACCCAGGGCGGGCTGTCGTTGATTTATCGGTTGAGTTAATTGGTAGGCTTGCTCAATTACCGCGCATCGTTGGCCTCAAAGACTCTCATGTGGACACGAGCCGTGTGATTGCGTTGCGTCGATTGGTGCCTCAAGATTTTGCATTGTTGGCTGGCGATGATTTGTTTGCCTCGGCCTTTCTTGCCAACGGTGGTCATGGATGTATTTCGATTACCGCTAACGTGGCGCCGCTCTTATTTAAAGAGTTTGTAGCGACGTGGTTTGTAAGGGATATTGACCGTTTTATGCAACTGCGTGATCAATTGGATCCGCTGTATCGTGCTTTGACGGCTGAGACAAATCCAGTGCCGATTAAATTTGCTATGTCGCACCTTGGAGCTTGCCATAATGAGCTGCGTTTGCCATTGCTTCCTGCATCAGCTCAGACGCAAGACCTTATTAAAGAGGCATTAGGAAACCTATAAATGGCAGAAAAATCTGATCCAAATTACCACGTCATTGCTAAGAATCGTCGGGCGCGCTTTGACTATGAGATAATCGAAACTTTAGAAGTGGGCATTGTCCTTATGGGTAGTGAGGTTAAGTCATTGCGTCAGGGAAAAGCCAGCATTCATGAATGCTTTGCTGGAGAGGCGGAAGGCGAACTCTATCTTTTTAATGCTAACATCACCGAATATGCTCCCGCTAAGCATTTCAATCATGAACCCAGACGTTCACGAAAGTTATTGCTGCATCGACGCCAGAAAAATAAGTTTTTGGGGGCGATTCGTCGTAAAGGGATGACGCTAGTGCCAATGTCTCTTTATTTCAATCACAAGGGGCGCATTAAGCTTCTAATCGGATTAGGTAAGGGCAAAAAGACGGTCGATAAGCGGGAAACCATCAAGCAACGTGACTGGGATCGCAGCAAAAACCGTATCCTACGCAGCAATAGTAAAGACACATAGCCAGCAATCCGCGGAGATTACGGCCATTGAACCGCTAGGGTGCCAGAACGGCCATCGACGGTGCCTTGGGCGAGGGTGTGGTGGGGGATTTGCGATGGATTCTTCAGGCAAAAGCGGGCGACATCGGCCAAGTTAACGAAGCTGACGTTGGCGGCTTTAAATGCTTGAATCAGTCCATCGAACCAATCATAAAAGCGCATCCCTTCTAGTTCAGCGTGGATGGTTAATACGTTAAGCTTTTCTGTGTCGAGCTGTTGGCAATAGAAGTGATGTAGGTCGGAAATAGGATATTCGGGACGTCCCAGCAGTTCGTCCAATGTCGGCAAAGTTGTGGGAATTTGCAATGTTGCAAAACGTGTGCCGTCAATCACGGGGAAGAACGGCGAGTGTCCGCGGGCGTCGCTGGCATAAAGGAGATTGGCCTCATCATAGGCGTGGAGGCTTGAGCAGCTGGCTTGCCAGCCCGCAGCACCCGCGGTTGTTGCGGGTTGCCCAAATACATCCCTGAAGGCGTCACAAGCTTTGGTAAATTCGCGCGTTACCTCTGACGGTGTCATATTGTGCAGGTTATCTTGCCAGCGGATATGATCATAGCAATGGATGCCGACTTCAAATCCCTGGGTTGCTACTTGTCGTAAAGTTGCACCGTGCTTGCGCCCAATATGCGGTCCTGGCCATAGAATGCCGTTACCAAGCGTTCTTAATCCATAAACCTGAAGTACAGATGTCCGTGATACTTTTTGTAAAAACCCCCGCCGGAAAATGCGCTTAATGGCGCGTCCTGTATTGTCAGGGCCGAGGGAGAATAAAAACGTTGCGGGAATATCGTTTTTCAAGAACAAATCAGCAAGCTTCGGTACCCCATCTTTGGTACCACGGGCTGTGTCAACATCAACTTTAATCGCGATTTCCATCGTAACTGTTCAGCCTATGGGCAACTGCTACGCTTAACCTGCGCTCCGGTGCTCATGTATGAAGAATATACTCCGCTCCGGTGCTCGATTGCGCTAGCATTTGCCTCATAATCTGAACAGTTACCATCTGAATAATTACATTCCATCTATCTAGTTTCCATCTAAGCTGTGATATTTGCTAGCGTAATATCGGGGCGGCTCAAGTGATAATCCAATGTTTTACGCAATGCGGTTTTTAAATCAATGGTTGGTTGCCAGCCTAAGTACTTTTGGGCATTGGCAATTGATGGTACACGATGCTGTGTATCCTGATAGTGTGCGCCATAAAAAGTGTCTGCATCCACAGAGGTTATTTTTACTTTATCGGCAATCTCTTTGGTCTCTGGATATTCTTTCATTAAGGCAATAATTATATCGACGAGGTCCTTAATCGAATAATCATTCTGGGGGTTGCCAAGATTAAAGATGCGGCCAGAGGCTTGAGAATCTTTATTATCCAGAACTCGCAAGAGACCATCGATGCCATCGTCAATATCCGTAAAGGTGCGAC
>JBAWWF010000078.1:0-5368 GCA_037146895.1 Alphaproteobacteria bacterium
GCCAATTCCTCATCCGTAAATGTCGCATCGTAAATTAAAAGGTCAACGTCTTTGACAAAGCTAGTAAGGTTTTCAGATCCTGGCATAGGAGAAGAATCAGAAATATAGGCAAGCGAGAGATTATTATGTTTCATGCGGTAGCCAGAAGACCCGCCTGGATGGTCCAATTCTATTGTTTCAACGCTTACGCCGTCGGGAAGGCGGAGAGGTTCTAGTGCGTTCAAATCTGTTAAGTGGATTTTTGATGGTACCTCCTCCCACGAAACTGGAAAATAAGGAGGAGTAAAAATACGTGAGAGTGTTTTGTGCAATCCACCATAAGAAGCGAGGCTAGCTGCAAAGATATTCATCTCCCAGTCTTTTAGCCACAAAGGCGCAAAAAATGGCAAGCCAGTAATGTGATCTAAATGCGCATGCGAGAGGAATAAATATACTTTTTCGGGCTTCTCTCGCGATAAAATCCATTCCCCGCAGTCAATCAGACCGGTTCCGGCATCAAAAATGTACAGGTTCTTACCAGCAGTTACGCTGACACAGCTCGTGTGGCCGCCGACCTCAACAAAGTCAGGGCCGGTTTGCGGGGTACTACCCCTGACACCCCAAAAATTAACCTGCCACATTTGCGTCATCTATACTTCCTTGCTCTTTCCACAGTGGCATGGCAGTTTTCTAGAGTTTTAAGGAGGACAGGTGCCAAAAGAAATGCTTTGTTCAAATTGTCAGCCATCAATTGTGGTTTATCGGGATATTCATGGGCTAGATCATTACGCGTCTTGCGTAGCTTGTCCCATATGTGAGCATCGTCAATAATACTGCGCTTTTCAAGGAGATTTAGCTTATCTATGAACGTAAGCTTGTCGGCATATTCTTTAGTAGCCTCTAGTACAAGATCAAAGAGCTTAGTTCCCATAAAATCCTGTAATTTTGCAAAACGGCCTATGAAAAGTTCAACAATTAACAAATGTTCATCAAGAAGTGGATCAAAAAAGTCGGCTTGGAATGGGTAAAAGGGGGAAAGTTTTGTGAACGCACTTTGCATACGGTCTGCGTGCGTATCAGCGGTGGAAAAAGCACTTTCTAATATCTCATCTAAAATATCATTCATACCATTTGTATTCCTGTTTTGCGCGCGATTCTGTGGATCAACAACTCTGTTCCATCGCCTTTTTTGTTACCATAATTGACCACAACATCAATTCGTCGCTCTCCTAGTTCATCTTCGAGTGCGTCCAGAAACTTACTCTTAAGCCTCACAACGGTGGACACATCCGCCTCAGGGGTTTCGATATAGAGGTCGATATCGCCGCCGCGTCTTGTATCATCTACACGAGAACCAAAAAGCCATAGATGCGCTTGCTCTCCGTAAATGTCACGAAATGCCCGGCAAATAATCTCTTGTTCCTCTAAGGTCAAGCGCATAAGAGAAGTATAACACAACTACGGGGGTGATTAAAAGTGTGCCACGAAAAGTATATCGAAACAACTTGAGGTTGCAAACATTCCTGGATTGCTTCGCAAGGGCTCGCAATGACGCCGCATCCGTCATTGCGAGCCCTTGCGAAGCAATCCAGGAATACTTTTCTCACAGTATTTGAGTATAACTTCTGTAGTTAATTTTACGTGAAAAACTTTTTTAAATTAGTAAGGATTCCCTTTGAGTTATCGGTCTTCTCTTCCTTAAGTTTTTCCATCTGTTCTTTTGCCAGTTTGTTTTTCTCTTTCTTATCGATAGCTTGCTTTATTAGGTTGTCAAAGGCTTCTGGGTTGTCCTTCAGGGTTTCCTTTAGCAAATCTTGCGCAATCTCATAAACAACCGTATCCATAACTGTGGTCACTGTTGCGGATCGACTCTCATTTAAAAGCAAGGCCATTTCCCCAAAATAATCGTGGTATCCTAATTGAAATAAGGTTTTTTGCTTTTTTTCACCTGTGTCTGTTTCGTACTCGATAGAAATCTCGACTACTCCTTCGCCAATTAGGAACATGGATTGGCCGCTATCTCCCTCAGAGACAATTATTTCACCTTCAGCAAAGACTTTTGTGGTGACATTTGTGGCAAGTTTAGCAATCGTAGACGGCGGTAAGCCTTTGAAAAATTCAACGTCTTTGATCAAATTTTCGACCTGCAATGGAGCCTCCTCTTCATACGGTTTGCCGCCTTTAGAAATGCTATATTCTCCAAGCAATTCGGATATATGCAACTTATACTCATGCAAATGGCGGGCTATATGCTCAATGACGTCGTGCTTTACTTGCCGAAAGTGCTTGCGTTTAGGAAGCATATAGCGCACTTCATATGTGATGCCGCTTTCGTTGGCTCTCATCGCTGTTGCTTTGCACTGCTCTTGGTAAATGCTTGGAACTCCCATAACGCCAGCTCTTAATATGCGCGCAGCTCGATCAATGGGAATACTATGATCTAAACTAATCTCAACACTATCCCAACAAAACTCGTCAGGTTTACTATAGTTTATAAAGCCTTTGGCTAGTTTTCGATTGGGAACGATGATAAAATAATTATCATGGCTTTCCAGGGTTACCGTTCGCCAGTTAATTTGCGTAACTCTTCCTTCCTCTTCATCATCTGCTTTGATCCAATCATGTAAATCAAAATGACCTTCTACTTCCAAAACAACCCCTGCGAAAGCATCCAGAACTAAATCCTTCAAAGCAAAACCTACGGCTACGCCGGCAGCTGAGGCGCAAGCAACTATACTAAAAACGTTCTTCCCCAACACAAAGACCATGATAGAAAGAAACGTACAAACCAGGAGGATAAACTTTATTACAGTCACGACAATGGGCGGAATATCTTTTTCATAGACGAATTTATAATGTGCAAAAAAAGATATTTTGATAAAATAATAAAGAGTTCCCCATATCATAATGATGAGAATACCCCTCAAGGCCTGTAGAGTGACATGAATTAAATCTTGAGTAGCTAAAGAAACAGGAACAAGGGCAGCTGCGATAATCAGCAAAAATAACAATAGTGATAAAGTAATATATTTGTTCCTAGCCATTCCTCAAATTTCCTTACACAGAAAGATCCTCTTTTAAAATACCGTAAAACAAAATTAGTAAATTTTTTATGAATGGAGTGGAGTGCCCATAGGCTGAATAATTGTTTAAAGTTAATCAAAAATTAACTATCTTCTTTTACTCTAAAAAACAAATAGATAAACCAAGTTTAGGAGTACAAGAGATGGCCAATAAAGATTCAAACAAAGAGAACGGCAAGCCCGTAAGCCAAAAAAAAATTTCTATTGCTCTTCAGGGTGGTGGTGCTCATGGAGCTTTTTCATGGGGAGTGCTCGATAAGCTTTTAGAGGATGGGCGTTTTGATATTCGTGGCATCTCTGGTACCAGTGCAGGCGGCATGAATGCTGCTGCAACTATCATGGGGCTAATAAAGGGCGGACCAGAAGTTGCGCGGTCGACGCTTAAAGATTATTGGAAGTCAATGAGTGAGCTGTCAAAAAAGATTTCACCTCTTGGTGGGATGAGTGCTTCAGATAAAAAGGCGAAAAATTTTAACCTTAATCATACTTTTGGTTACTCGGTTACATCATTTTTGCAGGAAAAGTTTTCTCCCTATAACTTGAATCCTAGCAACAAAAATCCATTCAATGATTTTGTGCGGGACTTTTTTGATTTTAAACTCATTCGCGCTCATACAGAACGTCGCATCTTCCTTTGTGCTACCCATGTTAAAACTGGAAAAGTAAAAGTTTTTAATAATGAGGATATTAGCGCAGATGTAATGATGGCCTCTGCTTGTCTGCCCTTTCTATTTCAAGCAGTGCGCGTGGATGATGAGTATTATTGGGATGGTGGTTTTATCGCAAACCCTGGAATTTTCCCGTTGATTGAGAACACAGATGCGCAAGATGTTGTACTTGTGCAGTTGACAAAAACCTACTGTGATAAATTACCAAAAACCAGACATGATATCGTGAATCGTTTTAAAGAAATTACCTACAATGGTTGTTTAGTACGCGAAATGCGGGCGATTCATTTTATAACAAAGATGATCGATGATGGTGTTGTTGTTCCAGGCAAACTAAAGCGCATCAATATGCATGTAATTAAAAATGAGGAAGCATTCAAAGACTTTAATCTGTCGAGTGCTATGAATACAGATTGGGATTTCTTGCAAGGCCTCTTTGAGGCAGGACAGAAAACAGCGACTCAGTGGATTAAAAATAACTTTGAGCATATAGGAAAAAAGACATCATTAGATGAAGAAATGTTTGCTGATTTTGTGTAAAAGTTATATAAAAATAGATTGAGGAGGATGCTATGACAGTACAAGAAGAGAAAATTCGTGAGAACGTGCGGGAGCTACGCTCTTTCTACACCAATGCCCTTATTTTTGCAGGGGTATCGGCTTTATCAGTTTTAGCATGGCTTCTATCTGGTGGCGGTAGGTTTTGGCCTATTTGGGTGCTGATTGGTTCAGGGTTAGCTATTGGCTTGCAAGCCTTTCGTTTAGGTATGATGCCGATTCTAGAGGAATGGTTCCCTTTCCTGACGACGGAGTGGGAGGAGCAGAAGGTAGCCTCTATCCTCAATGATGGAGATTCCAAGACTGTCTCAACATCTGCTTCAATAGATAGCGCAACCGCAAAGATCGCTGTTAAAAAAGCAAAGTAACTATTCAGGCAATACTCAAGCACCGTAAGGTTGCAGACATTCCTGGATTGCGTAGCGATGCTCGCAATGACGAATTTGGCACAAACACTCGATCCGTCATTGCGAGCATCGCTACGCAATCCAGGCTCTTTACCCTAAAGTTATCGAAAGAACACGTTCTTCTAAAGCTACGCTTCAACCTTGACTACGCGGATAATGTTGGTTGTACCAGAAGTGCCAAAGGGAACTCCTGCGGTGATGATAACATCCTGTCCATGTAGGGCAAACTCGTGAGTGTGGGCGGCTTGGCTGCCCTCGCTAACCATTTGCCCAAAGCTGATGATTCTCGGTGTGATGGCCGCATGGACTCCCCATACTAGGCTGAGCATTCGTGCTGTGGTTACGAGGGGGGTGAGGCCGAGGATGGGTGCTTCGGGGCGTTCGCGCGCCGCCATTAGTGCCGTTGATCCTGAATCCGTAAATGCCACAATAGCCGAAATCGGAATGGTGTGGGCAATATGCCTTGCCGCTGACATGATGGCGTGACTCACCGTATTGAAGGCTTCCACGCGGCTACTCTCCAGCATTTGCCGATACAGGGGGTCGGCTTCTACTCTTTGGATAATCCGATCCATCATTGCTACTGCTTCAACGGGATAACTGCCCGATGCGGACTCTGCGGAGAGCATCACCGCATCAACGACGTCATAAATGGCTGTGGCTACGTCGGAGG
>JBAWWF010000079.1:0-5361 GCA_037146895.1 Alphaproteobacteria bacterium
AATACCTTGGCTTTCACCAGTAATTGTAAACCGCCGTTTCACACCTTTGAAAGCTGCAAAAGCTTGGTTAACAACCTCATCGCTGATCGCCAGCTCTTGAGACACAGCGACAACAGAAAGTGCGTTTTGGACATTATGCCGCCCCATCATCGGCAAGAATAAATTACTGATTTTGCGCGGCATTGTCAGCACCTTATCCTTATCCAGCGTACGGCATGCCAAAGCACTACTAGCCGTAAGTTCGACATCAAACAATGTCCCTTTATCGCTAAGGCGCAAGTTTACAGCGCGGACATTGGCTGCCTCATCAAAGCCATAGGTTAGATAGCGCTTGTTCTCCAAATGCGGCAGGAGCGCGCGGACATTAGCATCGTCAACACACAAGATCCCCAATCCATAAAACGGAATATGGTCAACAAAATTAAGATATGCTTGCCGTACTGCCTCAAAACTCCCGTAATGATCCATATGCTCAGGATCCATATTGGTGATCACAGCAATTGTAGCTGGCAGCCTAGTAAAACTACCATCCGATTCATCAGCCTCAACTACGACCCATTCGCCTGCCCCTAATTTGGCATTGGTACCATAAGCATTAATGATGCCACCATTGATTATAGTTGGATCCAAACCAGCTGTTTCAAACAAAGCCCCCATCAGAGACGTCGTCGTTGTCTTGCCATGCGTTCCAGAAATAGCAACAGATAGTTTCAATCGCATCAGTTCTGCAAGCATCTCCGCCCGCCGCACCACAGGAATCCGCATAGCAGCTGCATAAGCAACCTCCGGATTATCCTTAATCGCTGAAGAAACAACAACAACTTGCGAACCGGCTATGTTTTTCTCACGATGTCCAATATGAATAATCACACCCAAGTTGCGCAAGCGTTCGATATTGCTGTTCTCGGCGATATCACTGCCAGCGATTACATATCCCAAGTTATGCAGCACTTCGGCAATGCCACTCATGCCGATACCACCAATGCCAACGAAGTGTATCTGCCGTACTGTGTAAGGGGGAGTGCGCATGCTACTTAATTTCCATTATAATTAATTATCTACCTGTTTTTTCTCTGCTTCTAGAAAATCCACAACAAGCTTAGCTAACGTACTTGTCGCCTGCGGTTTAGAAAAACGACGCATCCGCTCCGCCTTCTCTGCGAGTATACCAGGATTTTTCAAGATGCCCTCTAACAATTTTTTAAGTTTATCCGTGGTAAAATCTTTCTCTAAGATTACCCAAGCCCCACCATTTTTTTCCAATTGCTCAGCATTCTCTTGTTGATGATTATCAACCGCATAAGAATATGGGATAAGTATCGCCGGGCGACCCGCAATAGTTAATTCAGTAACCGTCGATGCTCCCGATCTTGCAATAATTAGATGAGCTTGCCGATATTGTTCTTCGATTTCATTGAAAAACGATTGAACGTTTGCTCGTATACCGACATTTTCATAAAAAGCGGTGGTCTCTTCCACTGCTTCTGGTCGACACTGCTGAATAATGTTCAAGCGTTTACGATAATGTTCTCCTAGCTCTGCCAACCCTTTAGGAATAACATCAGAAAAAATCTTCGCCCCCTGGCTGCCACCAACAATAAGTATACAAAAAGGCTCGGTTTCACCAGGAATCTGGTACGGAATTTCATGGAGATTAGCTATTGCTTGGCGAACGGGATTGCCACTTAATACAGTTGGCACACGTACTGGTGCATACCTAACGACAGGAAAAGAGGTCGCCAACAACTTTGCAAAGCGTGCATTAAAACGATGCGCCCGCCCTAAAACGGCATTTTGCTCATGAATCATTGTCGGAATAAACAAACACTGGGCGGCCATCATGGGGGATAGTGCCATATAACCACCAAAGCTAATCACAAGCACGGGCCGCTCTTTCAAAAACCAGAATAAACACTTAAAGCTGTTGATAAAAAAACTGCCAAGAAACTTATACAACGGTAGCCGCTGACTAAACAGCACGCGATACTTAAGGTTATGGGTATTCGCATGAACTGCTTCATAATGCAACCCGCGTTGATCGGTTAGCAAAGTCACAGACAACCCACGCTTGGCCAATTCCTCGCACAAGCTAAGCGCAGGGAAAATATGCCCTCCGGTGCCACCACCAATAATAACTACCGAACCCTTCATCAAAGCCAATCTGTATCTCCATGTCGTTTGCGCGTTAAGGCCAGAACCATTCCCATCGCCATTGCTAGTGCTAACATAGAACACCCCCCATAACTAATAAATGGCATTGTCATGCCTTTTGTCGGAATCATATGGAGACTGGACGCCATGTTAATTAATGCCTGCAAACCAAATTGAATCAACAATCCAGATGTAACCAGAATAGAAAAAATACTATTATCATGCACAACGCGTGCTAAAGAGCGCAGAATAATAAACAAAAACAACCCTAGCAAGATGAGGCAAAGCAGTAGCCCAAACTCCTCTCCAGCAACAGCAAAGATAAAATCAGCATGAGCATCGGGAAGGTGTTTTTTAACGATTCCCTCACCAGGACCGCGCCCAAAGAAGCCGCCATTGGCGAATGCTTCAATAGATTGATGAATCTGGTAAAGATCATGTTGAGAATCTGTGCCATCGGGACTTAAAAATTGATCGATGCGCCTGCGAACGTGCGGGAAAGTAAGATAGGTGCCTAAAAGCCCAGTAAGACCGATGCCACCAGCTAGCCCCAACCAAAAAACCCGAATACCGGCGACAAAAAGAATGCCGATCCAGGTCGCCACAGCAATCACCGTCATTCCAAGATCCGGCTGCGATAATAATAATACCACAAACAACCCTAGCAAACACAGACTAGCACTAACTCCAGGAAAAGCATTATCGTTGGCTTTTTCTGCAAGCATCCACGCAGCCAGCACCGCAAACGCTGGTTTAACAAATTCCGAAGCCTGAACCGAAATCCCGTAGATCATAAACCAACGCCTAGCCCCCTTAATTTCTGTACCATAAAAGATTGTGAAAATAAGTGCCATAATGCCAACAAAATAAATAAGCACCGCAAGACGGCGAATATGTCGTGGGGACAATAAGGAAAAAACGAACATCACACATACAGATGGTATCAGTAGAAGGATATGCCGCTTAACAAAATAAAAGCCACCGAGATTAAATCGATCGGCAACAGCTGGACTCCCCGCGAAGCTTAAAACAACGCCAGAAAGAACTAGTGCCAGAAGTGCAGCTAAAACCCATCGATCTACGGTCCACCACCAACGACTTAAAATACTGGTATCTGTGCGCGAAAATGTCTTAGCGTTCATGATAGCTGCCCTTCCAATCCTTGCACCAGCGCACAAAAATCGTCCCCCCGCACCTCAAAATTGGGATATTGATCAAAACTAGCACATGCTGGAGATAGCAATACAACCGCCTTGCTGCTCGCTAGTTTTGCGTGCACGTAAGCTTCAGCAACCGCTACATTCATTGTTCCACACTTCGTATATTCCACAGAACCGTCCAAAACCTTAGCAAAACTTTCTTGAGCTTCACCAATTAAAAAAGCATGGCGAACTTTTGGGAAATACTCCATCAAAGCTTCAAGTCCTTGTGTTTTTGCAATTCCGCCCAAAATCCAATAAATATCATCAAAACAAGCTAATGCTCTCGCTGTAGCATCAACATTAGTCCCCTTACTATCATTAATAAAGACAATATCACCGATCTGGCGCACCCACTGTTGGCGGTGTTGCAAACCTGGAAAAGAAGCGATTCCTTGGGCAATTGTTTCTACAGGTAGTCCAAGCAGCCGTGACACAGCATAGACTGCGGCAATGTTTTGATGATTGTGCTCTCCCCGCAATCGCGGATAGTCATCTAAGCAAAGAACTCGCTTTCCATTTGCAAATATCGTATCAACAAGCCAGCCGTCTTTACTATATATACCTACTTCCTGCTTAACCGAAATGGGGATAACGGGAACATCATGAATGGTCTTGCTGATATAATTAAGGTACGGATCATCAACCCCCAAAACCGCCCCCCACTTGACGCCTTGAAAGATCTTACTCTTAGCGGCTTTGTATGCTTCCATGGTTTTATGGCGTTCAAGATGGTCAGGCTCTAAATTCAACCACACAGCAACATCAAGATCGAGAGACGCCGACAATTCTAGTTGATACGAAGATAATTCCCAAACTCCCCACTGCATGTTCGTAGGGTCTAAAGATAAAACCGGCGTGCCAATGTTACCGCCAAGAAGCGTGGGCCAACCCGCAGATTGCAAGGCGTGATGCATCAAAGCTGCTGTTGTGGATTTCCCATTTGTGCCAGTTATACCAATTGTAGAAAAGTTTGGATAATGCAGATTAAACAAGTCAAAATCAGTGATAATAAACGCACCAGCAGCAACGGCTTTTAAGGATAAGGGGTGGTCAGGGCTGATGCCAGGGCTCTGCACGCACGCTAGCACAGTGGACCACGGCACTTGGGTAGTCACCTGCACGCCCAGCGACTGAGCTTGGGCCCGCGCTGCTGGCTGATCATCCCACGCCATAATGGAGGTATTACCTTGCTGCTGTAACCAATGAATCGCCGCCAGACCTGTCCGCCCCAACCCCAGCACGAAATACAACAAATTTTTCTCTGGCTTTTTTTTCTTCATAAAATTCTCTTGCATCTCGTTTTATCTTAAATTATCTTCAGTCTTGAGGTTACGGATCGATCTTTCTTTTTTTAATCTCGTGACGTCCAGGTGCCTAGCCGCACCGCAGACGCCACTAACCAGAACAACCCAACGGAGGTCATTATGGCTAAGGAGAGCATATCCAAAATTCCCAGTCTTTTAAAGGATTTAGAAGAACATGGGATCATACTGAACAACTTAATGGTAAGCGTTACTATGGTTGTTACGGCTATGAAATGGGCAATGCTAGAGATTGAAAAAGAAAGCAAGGTCGTAACCAAAAGAAACGATAGGCACGAGATCTAAAAATCTTCTTGCACAACTTAAAGCGGGAAGATTGTTAGGTGCGCCCTATCTGTTAGTGCGGCTATCTGACTTATGTTTTCCCGCTTTTTTTTAATTTGGATTATGCAGAGCTACTGTTTTAAATATGGTAATTGTTTTGCTATTGTAGCTAAGGGCCACTGCGTGGCTTCGCACCCTTCGAGACGGAGCGTTCCGCTCCGTCTCGAAGGGTGCGATAAGTTTACAAAAAATCAATCAATCTCAAACAGTAATTCCTGACAAATCACCAACTGCTGTTGGCAATTTGTCAGGGATAGGGTGAAATGATGATAGATAAAGGGTTTGGTGGGGAGTGCTAATTTTACAGTGTCAATAGCACGTAAAGATGTCCGCCTTAGTTAGCACATTAGTTGTCCGCTACC
>JBAWWF010000080.1:0-5313 GCA_037146895.1 Alphaproteobacteria bacterium
CCTGGGCGCGGCAATGCACTGGGGGATATGCGCTATACATTGGAGGCCTATCACCACAAGGGAAGCGGCAGCAACGATTATGGAATCTACATGCATGGCACTCCAGAAATGGCATTATTCAAGGAAAACCGTCGCGCATTTTCTTCAGGCTGCATCCGCCTGCAAGAACCACATAAGCTCGCAGAATGGATTTTGGACTCACACCCAGATTGGAGCGACAACAAACTACCAGAAGCTATTGCTAAACATAAAACTCAGGTAATTAAGCTTAACAACGATATACCTGTGTATATTACATACCTAACCGCATGGGCCGACCCCAAAGGCGTTGCGTATTTTGGTGATGATCCCTATCATCGCGATGCAGCGCTAAAAAAACGAATGAATCTTCGTGATTAGCAAAGGCTCGTAACTCATTGAACAAATGCAGAGTTTATTGTTTTATGAGCCCTTAACAAGGTAAAGAGGTACACCCGCTTGCTTTGCAGCAAGTTTTAATTTTTTATCAAGCGTTGCTATAGGTAATCCATTAGTCAGAGCCGTGTGAAGGTAAGAAGCATCATAGGATGTCAATTGATGGAGTTTCCCAAGCAGAATGAGATCTTTCATCATAATCGGATTCTCCTCTGTTACAATAGAGAGACCATGGAGAAGGTTAACAAAATGCAGCATGTCGGCCTCTTGTAGTCTCTGAGTGCGCCCTGCTATCAACAGAACGTTCGTAACCTCAAGAGACCATACAAGAGGAACAAGAGCGTGTGCACTCTCAAAACTCGCAAGGACGGCTTCTGTGTAATCACAAGTTTCATCCTCAAAACACCATGCCATAGTTACAGAGCAATCCAAAACAAAGGAAGGTTTCACTAGCGACGCCCCTCCTCTTTGAATTTTTGAATTGAGTTCCCTGCGCCGAGGGTAATCCCTTTCCGTGCTAATCGGATGCTCTCAATAATACCCTTCATGTCTCTAACGCTTCCTTGCTCAAGATGAGATACAGGAACGAGTATAGCCACAGGCATATTATGCTTTGTAATGGTAATGCAGCTTCCCTGTTGAACCCTAGTCAGAAGATGCGAGAGATGCGTTTTGGCATCAAAAGCACTCACTTGGTTTGCTGTTGTATCATACATAAACTTGTCCCTCTTTAAACTAGTCTTAAACTAGAATATAGCTTGTTTTTTATAAAAGTCAAGTCCTTCATCTAGACATACCAGAATAAATCACACACGCTTACTAAAAAGACACTGAGAAGTGTCCTTGGATGGAGGATTGTTCTGGAGGCCAGCTGTCGTGAAAGTCACGTCATTGGCTCTCATGCTAAATTCTCTCACGGGATCAATATCAATCAGCTCATCCCAAATTAATCAGTCTCAACTCCTGTTTGGCTCAGACAAGTACTTTCGTTTTGGATCGTATCCTACTCCATAAAACTTTCCAAAGTATACCCGAGGTATACCCTGAGAAATTTTTCACCTTGCCTCCCTCCGCAAACCCTTGGAAACACTGGTGCCGGATGGGGGACTCGAACTCCCGACCTACTGATTACAAATCAGTTGCTCTACCAGCTGAGCTAATCCGGCTTATACACCCAAGCAACCTGGCGAAAAGTCGAGGTTGTTTAGTATATATAGGATATTTAGCAAATTCCGTGCTACTTTACCAGAAGTTTTATGAGCAATTAATTATAGAGGAACCGATGTCTGCAATTCATACGAGCAAAGTGCTAATTATTGGCGGTGGCCCAGCTGGATACACAGCAGCAATTTACGCTGCCAGAGCTAACCTTCAGCCATTGCAGGTCTTGGGCATGCAGCCCGGCGGTCAACTGATGATCACTACGGATGTGGAAAATTACCCGGGCTTTAGTGCTGCCGTCCAAGGTCCATGGCTAATGGAGGAAATGCGCCAGCAAGCCGCACATGTCGGTACACAGATGGTTGATGACATGATCGAGCGCGTCGATTTCTCTAAAGCACCATTCACATGCTGGGGGCAAGGCAACACAATTTATCAGGCCGATAGCATCATTATTGCCACAGGTGCCGTTGCCCGCTGGATAAATGTTCCTGGCGAAGAACAATTCCGAGGGTTTGGTGTCTCCGCTTGCGCCACCTGCGATGGTTTCTTCTTTAAAGAAAAAGTTGTCGCCATCGTCGGTGGTGGCAATACCGCTGTGGAGGAAGCACTCTTCTTAACCAATTTTGCCTCGCGAGTTATTCTCATCCACCGTCGCGATACGCTACGTGCCGAAAAGATCGCCCAAGATCGCCTCTTCCGCAATCCCAAAATCTCGGTTATTTGGGATACAGTTGTTGAAGAAATTGTCGGCGAACCATCTCCCAAAAAAATTACAGGCTTACGGTTGAAAAACATCAAAACCAATGCCCAAGAACACTTACCCATCGAAGGCCTATTCGTGGCCATTGGTCATAATCCGATGAGTGATATTTTTAAAGGACAAATTGATCTCGATAAGGAAGGCTATATCATCTGCGCACCCAATAGCACCGCTACATCAGTGCCAGGTGTTTTTGCCGCCGGAGATGTTCAGGACAAGGTCTTTCGCCAAGCAGTCACTGCCGCAGGACAAGGGTGTATGGCAGCTATGGAAGCCGAAAAATTCATTAACCACTAAGTCCGAAAGATTCAACCATTAATCACCAGATATTTGCAAGACTTCTACTAAGGGGGACTGCCTATTATCAGCAACCGCTAAGCCAGTCTCAACAATGCTTGGTTCTTGTAAAGGATTTTTTGTCGAGTATGATTAGCAAATATTCCCTTGAAAAACACTAAAAATTGTGTCTTATTTTAACGACTGCAACAAAATTTAAGTGAATTATACGTTGACATACTCTCTTGAATTAATCATTCATAGATTGTTATGACGTTAGAGACAAGGAGGATTGCACATGAGACTATTTTCATCCCTCAACCGTGAGCAAAAGGAAGCGATAGGGCTTCTGCAGATCGGGACTTTTCTAGAATATTTTGATCTGATGCTCTATATCCATATGGCCGTCCTTCTAAATGAGCTTTTCTTCCCAAAAACAGACCCGCAAACCGCAGCTCTTCTAGCTGCCTTTGCTTTTTGTGCAACTTATATTTTTAGACCTATTGGTGCCTTGATTTTTGGGTGGATGGGTGACAATATCGGCAGAAGATCCACGATCATTGTAACGACCGTTATGATGGCGATTTCTTGTTTGATTATGGCGAATCTTCCCACCTATGCCCAAATTGGGATTTCTGCTGGTTGGATTATGCTGATCTGTCGGATGGCTCAAGGTATGTCATCCATGGGAGAAATGATGGGAGCAGAAATTTATGTTGCTGAAAGTGTTAGGCGTCCTGCATCTTATGCAGCCGTTGCATTTATAATTATTGCTGCTGATATTGGAGCTCTGGTCGCTCTTGGGGTTGCAGCAGCAGTTACATCTTTTCTACTTAATTGGCGCATTGCTTTTTGGATTGGTGCAGCCGTTGCACTTGTTGGCGCAGTTGCGAGAACTCGTCTTAGAGAAACTCCCGATTTTCTCGAAATGCAAAGAACAAAACTGAGTCAATCAATTGCAGAACTGCACAGATTAGAGAATCAGGAAAATGCAACACCTCAACAAAAGATACCTGTTTGGAAAGACCCCATAAAACCTAAAACCTTACTATCCTACTTTTTAATTTATTGTGGTTGGCCTTTAACTTTTTATCTTAGTTATGTTTATTTTACTCCGATGCTTAAAGAAAAATTTGGATATTCTACTAATGATATTATAATGTATAATTTCTTTTTAGCTATGGTTATGGTAATTTCTAATATTTGCTGGGCTTTTCTAAGTTGTTACATGCATCCAATTAAAATAATTAAAATGCGTGGAACCCTTGCTTTCTTGTTGATGTTATTTATGCCGCTTATGATGATATTTATTAATAGCACCACAGGATTGTTTTTGTTACAAGCATCCATTCTCATATTCTCATTAGGCGCCCTACCCGCAAATGCTGTATTATTCTATCATTTCCCAATTTCGCGCCGCTTCACCTACGCAACCTTTTTATATGCATTAACTAGAACAGCAATGTATATAATGACTTCTTTCGGACTGGTTTACTTGGGGAACTATTGGGGGCATTTTGGACTTTGGTGTATAACATTGCCGATTGCCGTTGCTTATCTGTACGGTGTGAACCATTTCGAGTATTTAGAACGTAAAATAGGAATCTATCCAAATCTCTCACGAGTACCAGAGCACCCAACAGCTCGGGCTGCGTAGGAAACCTGAGATAAATGCTGCCTTCTTAAGAAGTAGCGGGATTACTTGGGTTTTGTGAAATTACCACCAGTTCCGACAAATGCCAATGCCGTATAGCTTGAGCGATGTACTGAGCTTCAACAATTTCTTCGGCTACACCAGCACTCTGATGATTATGGTTTAGTATGTAAGCTGTTATTTTTCTGTTGTCGGCTTTAATAATTCGCCTTAAAAGCTTCTCTCCACTTGCAGATTCAATGATGCAAACACAGCCCTGGTAAAGATGAAACTGCTTTTTATTAATGATTTTTTTGCCAGCAACAACATCTCCTGGATTATAATAAGGTGACATTAGATCATCTTGAACCTCTAAAAGCATATAGGATGGATTTGCTATAAAGAAATCCATTTCATCATGTATCCTTTTGTCATCACTGTCATTAATTGGTAATTCTGGCGATTCTGGCTTTTTTCCATGATACAAATACTCAAAGCTCGCCTCATAATAATTTTCTCCTAATGACACACCTAAGCTATTAAAAACATTAGAATACAACAGTGCTTTTTGAGTGCTAATTGTTCTACTGCCTAATTCTAAGGATTTGAGAGTATTAGAGCTCATCCCTGTTAGCTCAGAAAATACAGCTCGGGTAAGCCCCATCTTCTTCCGCAGGTTTTGAAGTCTCTGACCTCGTTCAATTAACACAGCTTTTTCAGTCATAAATGCTTCCTTCATTAAGGGTTAGAAAAAAATATCATATGATGAGAATGCGAAAACCTCTTTCTAGTATACATACTCATTATCACCCCACTGATGAATCTGAGCTGTTTATCAAACCAGAAACAAAAGGTGATATACAGCGCAGTGTACAATAAAATCAGCAAGAAAAAAATAGAAAATTTTATTATTATTTTTGTAGATATTTTTGCAATTGGATATTGACATAGACCCTATAATTAATCATTCATAAGTTGTAGTAAAACATTAGAGACAAGTTAAAGGTGCAGTATGAGAATATTTTCATCCCTCAACCGTGAGCAAAAGGAAGCGATAGGGCTCCTA
>JBAWWF010000081.1:0-5252 GCA_037146895.1 Alphaproteobacteria bacterium
TTTAAAAATCAGATAGGTTGCCATCATTTTTGTCATCGAGGAAGGTGCCGTTAGCTGATCCGCTTCCTTTTCCAACAACACCGCCCCAGATGCATAATCTATGATGATTACTTGGCGCGCACGCGTTTCTATGGTCGGCCATGGGGCTGCGTGCGATCCTAATGACATACATAAAGAGAGCAGCGATAGTAAAATGCTCGCTACTTTCCAAGTGCTCATCCTAGATCCTCGGGTCAAGCCCGAGGATGACAATCTTTCTTCTTCTGTCATTCTTTCTTCTTCTGTCATCCTCGGGCTTGACCCGAGGATCTCATGTAGGCCGCGAATATACATTCTATGAATCCTTGACGCTGGCTAGGTTATACCCAATGGCTTCTAGATTACGTGCCGCCGCAGTGGCTTTTGATAATGACGGGAAAGGACCTAATTTAACCGCATAGAGTCGCTGTTTCTTAGCTGCTCTAACTTGTCTAATGACTCCCTTAGCGATAGGTCGCAATTCTGCCAAGGCATTGTCCGCATTCTTCTTTTGCACATAATGCCCCACCTCAACGAAATAAGGCTTGTCTGTGTTAGCCGGAGTTTGCGCGGGTTTAGACGGTTGCTGTTTATACACTGTATCAATAATTTGATCGAGGGCGTGCGGATCAATATGCGCAACCTCAAGCATCTGTGTGAACACAGGATCCTTAGGCAAAGTAAGCGGCAGCGGCACGGGCAAAACTTCCTCCCGCAGCTCACTTCGTGGCTCACCAACATCTCCCTCAAAATGCGGGGCGATTTCTTCTTTGTAAATAATTTCCCAATTGCGACCGCTTGGGTCAATGCCACGACGTCCGAAACGCCCTAAATATTGCGAGAGCATACGACTCTCTTCAGGCAGAGCCTTAACATTCACTTTCGCTAAGCCAGCGTTGAGCACTCCTAAGTCGCGCGCAACCCCCTTTGATAAATCAATAATGCGGCGGTCCGTTTCGGCATAAGGCCCGCGGTCACACACCAGAACTTTCTTAGACGTACCATTTTCCAGGTTGGTGACGAGCGCAACCGTTGGCAAAGGCAAGGTCCTGTGGGCAACACTGATGCCCTCCTCATCATAAACCTCGCCGTAAGCTTTAGGCTGACCGTGGAACCCTGGGCCATACCAAGAGGCATGACCTTCTTCCTCATAATCATAATGCTTTTGCGGGTGATACCATACACCTTTGATCTGATGCGGGTCGCACGAGCGGCACACCTGAGAAACAGGCGTAACAGGCCTCTGCTGTTGTGTTCCAGCACAGCCAGCGAGAGTCAACAAACCAGAGAGGAGCAGAAAACGACGCAACTCAATATTCCCATTCCACATCATTTTTCAAGCCCTAATCCACGGCGGCGCACATAGATATATAGTGGAACACCGACGCAGTATCCCACAACACAAAACATCAAAACCTTTGTTCCTGCGCCAGCAATAGCCCAAAGCGAATAAGCAATCGCCGCTATGCAGACAATTTTAAAGACAGGAGTTAGGGTTTTTTTGCCTTTGAGTAAGAACAGGGCTGCAAATGAAGAAACAAGATAAGCAAAGAGCGTCATAACGCCCCCCACTGTGATAATCAGCACAAATTGCTGTAATAGTGAATCTTGATAGCTCGCGATCATTAGCAATGTAATGAGAATGCTTCCGACAACCAGCCCCAAGACTGGCGTGCCATCGGCTGAAGTTTTTAAGAACTGCCGCGGAAACAAGCCATCTTTAGCCATAACTTGGGGTATTTGTCCATGGAGGAGGATCCAGCCGTTAATGCCCCCGAGTCCTGAAATAATAATGCATAATGCGATTAGTGGGGCTACATGCTCGCCAAAAACGACCTTGGCGACATCGACAAAAGGGGCAGATGATGTTGCTAGGGTGTGAATGGGAACCGCACCAAAAAGAGCAACGTTGGTGATGAGGTAAACTATAGCTACCAGGGCAGTACCAAAGATAGTTGCTCGGGCTATTGTTCTTTCGGGATTAGCAATTCTCTCGGCAGGGACAGTTGCTGCCTCAAGTCCAATAAAGCTCCACATAGCGATAGTCGCCGAAGCATTGATGGCAGAGAAAGTTGTGTGCCCCTGATCCATGGCACTCCCCACTGATAAAAAGAAATTATCGGAGTTAAACCAAAATAGAGCGACAATTGGAATGACAATCAGCGGAATAAGCTTAACGGCCGTAAAGACAACCTGCACTGCCCCACCAAAGCGCAATCCCAAACAATTGATTATAGTCACGCTCCAAACAATTGCCATGCCGTACTCGAAGGCGAGCAATCGATTGTGCACAAGCTCTGGTACAAAAATAGAGAGATAGCCGACAATGCCTATGGCCGTAGCGGCACTGCCCGTCCAGTTCATAATCCAGTAGCCCCAAGCGACGAGGAACCCTATAAGATCGCCAAAAACAGCCTGCCCATGAGTATAAGGTCCTCCAGATTTCGGGTTATGTATTGTAAGGTGGGCAAAAATATACGCTAGACACATGGCACCTACGGCTGCTAACGCAAAGCCAATGAGACTTAATGAACCGTAAATTGCCAACGCCGCGGGTAAGGGATATATACCCGTACCAACCATGTTGCCGATAACTAAAGAGACGGCAGTCCAGAAGCCAAAGGGCCTCCCCGTCGCTAACGTCGTCGCCGTATTTTCTTGTTCTTGCACCATACCAAACTGTAAGTGATGCCGTCATTTGAATCAAGCTAGTTTTTTATGTAACTATTCATAGGTAACTATTCAGATTATGAGGCAAATGCTAGCGCAATCGAGAACCGGAGCGGAGTGTATTCTTCATACATGAGCACCGGAAGCGTAGATTAAGCGTAGCAGTTGTCCATAGGCTGAATAGTTACACGTTTTTACTTATCTAGGCTGTTAAGAAAGCTTTCTATGTCGTTATTACTACTAAGAGCTGACTGGTATTCATCACGAAATGTTTTGACCATACTAACTCCCTCAACAACGATATCGTAGATTTTGTTTTCTGAGGTGAAGTACCAATTCACTTTTAACGCCTGCCCACCTGGCTTCTTAACCGTTGATTCAACAACAACTGTTTTAGTTTTAGCATTATTAAACCACCCACGGCCTATTTTAAAATTAACGCCTTCGTATTCTTTAAATTTTGAGGAATAAATATTAGCAAGCTTCTTAGGTAAGATCTTTAAAAAGCGATTCTTTTGACCGTCACTCATGCCATTCCAATGCGTTGTTAAAATCAGGCTGGCGATTTTTGTTTGAGCAAAGTTGCCTTTATAAAGTTCAATAAACTTTGCATGAAGCTCTGTTCCCGCTAAGCCTTTTACGGCAAGAGAATCAATAGCTTCACGCCCTAATGTATCAAGCTTATTCTTAGCACTCGTAACTTCGGCAGGATTTTCACAGAATGCCGGCTGCGAAATTTGCATCACACAAAGAAAGCTCAACAAAATATATCGTACGTACCGTATCAAGGTCATATCCCTTTCATTCATTTTTTATCAATTTAAATATAACCAATGAAGGTTAATTTTTTATTTATAGAGAGACGTCTATTTCCGCCGTCTCTCTATAGTTATTCCTTACTACTATGCTGCTGCTTTTTATAGTCAATTTTCTGTAAATGAATACTGCGAATAGCCGCATAGTAATCTACAGAGTTTGCTTGCAAGTCATCCAATATCTCCAGCAAACGATAGCGATTGTCAATAATTTCAAGGCCTGTACGAGTGTAAACCAACCATTTCTCATCACGCTTATGGATAAGATAATAGTTGATAGGGTCCGCAAAATAATCAGCAGCTAGTCCGACTGCACCACGGAATGTTGATGGCCCTAAGAGTGGAATCATTATATACGGCCCCGCACCAATTCCCCAAACCGAGAGAGTATCGCTAAAACCCGTATTCTCACCAGGCACATCCATCTTACGAGCAATATCTATAATACCAACAAGACCAACCGTTGAATTTATAGCAAATCTTGTTATTGCAACGCCTGCCTCATTGGGATTTCCTTGGAGCAGGTAGTTTATAAAGCTTACTGGCTCCCAAAGGTTGCTCAATACATTGGCAACACTTTCTTTCACAGGTTCAGGCAAGACTGAATCATAGACAATCGATATTGGCCGCAGGATTAATCCATCGATCATCTGGTTAAGGACGAATATACAGCGATTTAACGGCTCGAGGGGATCAAACACCTCTTCAGAAGACGATGCATCGTCAGCACCGCCATCATCATCTAGTGGATCGCGTGGAGGACCTTGACCATCTTCGAGCTCCGCATGATTTTCTGCCGAATCAGATATTTTGATATCGTCCGCCTGGAGAGCCCCCCCACAAAGAGAACTCATTAACACCGCTGTAAAAGCAAAAAGGACCTTCTTCTTCACGACAAGCCTCACTCACACAAATTTAATACATATTAAGCATAATTTTCATCTTTCGCCAATGGATTTTATCGAAGGTTGTGCAACTTATCTAGAATGATTACACTGTGATATTCGCAACTAGCATGGTTATCTTACAATGTCCAAACACTTAAATTTTTTACGTGGTATATTTAGTTTGATTTTGATTTATTTTTGCTTCTCAGCCTATTCTGCTGAAGGCTTAAGTGTAGAAAATATAGCAAAAAGCATTGATACACCCAGTGTAGCAGGTGAAGTCTTTGACAAGCTAGTGGATTCATTTAAACAGGACAAGGATTTTCTAGTAGCTTTTGAGACTATGAAGGATGGTCTTGAGCAACAATTTGCTGAAATCCTAGAAAGAAAAGATCAAGAAACCGAAAACACACAATTTGCTGTGAGTTTCCCAAATAGTGAAACAATTTATACGGTTGAAAAGTTTTTAGAAAAAGCCTCCACGGATAAGAAATGGTCCTACAGTTTACACGCAGTATTTATCAAACCGCTTGAAAGTTAAAAATAGAAAATTAACTCTTCCAAAAAACGGTGCAACCTTTAAAATTGCTGCTCAATCAGTAGATCATTTCCATCTTCGCCTGGAGGTTAGATAGACAAGCATAACTTTTTATATCCATTTTTATGATTATTTTTTTGACATAGAGTGCGATATATTTTATCAATATAAGAATGACAGATAAAGATTATTTTATTAAAGAGTTTAATGTTTCACGTGAAACAATTGCTAAGGTTGTGCTTTATTATGAGCTTCTCCAAAATTGGAATAAAATTCACAGCCGGGTGCAGCGTTCTGATTTAGATAATTTTTGGCAACGGCATG
>JBAWWF010000082.1:0-5249 GCA_037146895.1 Alphaproteobacteria bacterium
CACTGCAATACCAACCAGCAGGGCTTGCCGCCACCCCAGCGTTAATCCAAGAAGCCCGACCACTAAAATAATCGCCAGGATGAGGCTGTTCTGCAGCTCGGCCAACATCTCGTGAATGTGCTTTGATTGATCATGAGAAAAAGCAACGTTAACGTGGGCTGGCCAGCTTTGCTGTTGTTCAGCAACAATGCTTTTAACTGAGGCAATGGTTTCGATTAAGTTTTCCCCTGTACGTTTGGTGACCTCAATAGCGACCGCAGGCTGTCCGCCATCATATGCGAACCCTTGCGGGTCCTTGAAGGTCCGGCGTACGTCAGCAACATCCGTTAACCGAACGGAGGCATCCCCATTATTGGCAATGGGGATGGACATAATGTCAGCAATCGTTGCAAAGACGCTAGGGACCTTGATACCAAAGCTGCCGTTGCCATTATCAAGATTGCCCGCAGAGATCAATTGGTTGTTGCGTGTGAATGTTCGCATTATGCTTTCAAAGGAGAGAGCATGGCTTTGGATTCGGGTTGGATCAATAAGGATTTCCACAGCATCGTCACGCATCCCAACAATATCTGCTTTTAATACAGCTGGTACGGAAGTCTCTACACGATCACGCAAATCACGCGCGAGCCGATAGAGCGCGCGAGCAGGTAACTGACCAGATAATTTGATAACTAAAACAGGGAATAGGCTTAAGTTAACCTCATTGATTGTTGGATCTTTAAGGCTAGCAGGTAGTTGAGCTCGTGCCGCATCGACTTTTTCACGTACCCGTACCCGAGCTTGTGCGATGTCATATCCTGAGGCAAATTCTAGCAGAACGTAACCACCGCCCTCAAAGGACGTGGAACGCATTTCGGATACGCCGTCCAGGGATTTTAATTGCTGTTCAAGGGGGCGGATAATCAGGCGTTCTGAATCTTCGGGGGAAATGCCTTCATGGGTAGCAGAAATGTATAGGATGGGGATCTTGACGTCCGGCGTTGATTCTTTGGCAATGTTAAGGTAGGCCATCGTTCCCCAAAGCGTGGAGAGAGCTAGGACTAGTAAAACTGCGGCTTTTCTTGATAACGCTGCCGCCAGAAACGCCTTCATGGCTTTGCTTCTACTTGTTGGGTTTTGACCTCTTGGCCCACAGCAACAAAATCTGCACCCACAGTAATAATCTGTGCTTTTTCTGGCAGTCCAGTTACCCATACGCCGTCATGAACAGTGTTTAAAAGCTGTATTGGGATAAAGCTAACTTTACCGGATTCCACAACTTTGACCCCTAGGACACCTTCATCATTGAGAGATATGTTGCTGGGGGCAATCTTGTGGCCCTGTGCTTCGCCCTTGCTTAGAATAACTTCCGCAGTCGCACCGTCTGGAATCGTATAGTCTTGGTTTGCGATGATAACTTCTACCGAGAATGTCCTGGTTTTTGGATCGGCTGTGCGGCTTATGTAATGGATTTTCCCTTCAACTGTGCGTTTGAAGTTAGGAAGATATATCTTGATGTTCGCGTTTTCTTGTAGTTGCGCAATGTCCTTCTCAGCAATATGGCACAACACTAAAAGTGGGTCGAGCTCAACAACGGTTGCGATCTTCTCCCCACTGGCGACAAAATCGCCAATTTCTAGGAATTGCTGGTCTACAATACCAGCAAAAGGAGCGGTAATATGGGTGTTTTGGATTTCCTTTTCAACCTTCGCCAAAAGCGTGTTTGCGGTTGCAAGTAGTGCTTCTTGGGCCACTAAAGCATTTTCAGCTCTAAAAGCTTGCGCCTTTAGCTTGTTGCCTGAAGCAAGTTCCTTTTCACGTTGCTTAACAAGTGCTTTGGCCTCAGCCAAACGCACCGGACGATCTTCCGAACTCAGGGTTATTAACTCCTCGTTGAGGCTGACAGTTTTTCCCTTTTTGGCAAGAACTTTTTCAATGCGACCCGCGATCTCTGCTCGCAAAGTCACACTACGCGCTGCTTGGGTGTGCCCATGGACGCCCAAGTCTTGCATAGTGCTCTGAGCTTGGCTTTGGATGGTAACAACCTTGAGAAGAGGAGCTGACGATTCCGTGGTATCCTGACGTGGTTTGATGAACAAGAACATGATCACACTAACAACAAGAATAATAGAGAGAAAAATCTTCCGATTTTTATAGACTTTCATACCATTCCTTATTCCATTGATAAACAGCTATCTCTTTATGGATAAATGACTTGTCTCCACCATAAATAAGGTTACCGCGAGGTGTGCCTGATAGCTTCATCCAGTTGTTGAGGGGCTTAAAAGAATCTGGGGTCAGAGTTTGGCCGGATTTTATCTCGTAGGGTATAAGGTCCTGCCCTTGTTCTTGGACAACATCAACTTCATGTCCTGCATGATCACGCCAAAAATATAGCTGGGGATCCACCCCACGGTTAAATGAAGTTTTCATCATCTCACTAATAACAAAATTCTCAAATAAATGTCCACGAATAGGGTTAGTAGCAATGCTGTCATCCAAATTCAAAAGAGCTGACACAATCCCTGTGTCGTAGAAATATAGCTTTGGCATTTTAACCAAGCGCTTTTGAAAATTACGATGGTGCGGTCTTAACAAAAACACTAAATAACTTGCCTCAAGTAAGCTAACCCATTCCTTGGCTGTATTGTGGGTAATGCCACAATCTTGCGCAAGCGCGGATAAGTTTAATAATTGTCCAATGCGATGCGCGCACATAGTCAGAAATACCTGAAACTTACCAAGATCGGTTATGTTCTTGATTTGTCGGACATCACGCTCAAGATAAGTTTTTATATAGTTTTTCTGCCACTTGCGTGCATCTATACCCTCGTGATAGAGGCGTGGATATGCTCCCTTTAATAAACAAGTATCTAAGTCTGTGAATATTGCATGTGACGCTTTAATCTCTGACAAACTAAGTGGCATCAGTGTAACTATGGCAATCCTGCCTGCAAGGCTTTGGGATATTTTCTCGTGCAACAAAAAGTTTTGAGAGCCCGTTAACACAAATCGACAAGTCGTTGGGTTTTCGTCCACATGGGTTTGCAAATAGGAAAAAAGCAGTGGCAAATTATGAGCTTCATCTAAAATTGCTCCGTGCTTATATCGCTGAAGGAATCCTCTAGGGTCCGCAGCTGCAAGAGCGCGCTCATCCGGATCCTCTAACGATATATATGGCAAATCAGTGAAACATGCTTTCGCTAATATTGTCTTACCGCTCTGACGTGGACCCATGATAGCCAATATGGAATATTGCTTCCTAAGGAGTTCCAGTTCAGCTTGCAATTGGCGTTTTATCATCAACATACCCCCATCATGCCAAGTTCTTACAATTTGTCAATCGCATTTACAATTTGTAAGGGATTACGTTTGTTTGTGTTGTAGTCATGCTTTAGGGGTATGGCTTACTCTGTTAGCAGCTAATTAAAGTTGCTAAAACTCAACAATATACTTATGCTTTAGATAGATTAGTTGAGGAGGGGGTTCGTTTTGCGTTTTCATCTTATTGTTATAATGTTTGTAGCCGGAGGAATCGGCGGACTAGCATCTCATTTTTTTAGCTCATCAACAGAGTTGTCTGCTGGGCATACACGTAAAATCAGGCAAGTTGTTCATTCTTTCATAAAAGAAAGCAAGGAAGCTCCGGAGCTTGTAGCGCGCGCTCTCCAGACTTACTCGCTGCAACAGGAAGAGGCACACGTTAGAGAAACGCACGCACGCATGAACGCTGAGCGTGATCGGCTCTCAGATAGTGATACTGCGATTGTTATGGGTGACCCTGATGCGCAGACAAAGCTGATCGTTTTTTATGATAATAATTGTCCTCACTGCCGAACCACTGATCTTCAGTTGCGTAAAGTGTTAGAGAAGAACAAGGATCTTGCTGTCGTATATCGTCAGTATCCCATCCTAGGGAAACGCTCGGAAGAAGTCGCTGCTGGGATCATTGCCGTTGCTGAGCATGACAAATTTCCTCAAGTCAACCACGCAATTTCTCAAAGCGATAAGCCTTTAACTCTAGAATTGCTAATTGAAATGGCCAAAGCCGAGGGCATTACTCCTCAACAACTTAAAGACGGAATGACTTCCGATGAGGTTCAAGAGCTGCTTAAGGAAAACCGTGAATTGGGTGAAAAAATTGGTTTACAGTCGACGCCAACAGTTATTCTGGTTAATGAAAAAGAAGTAAAAATACTGCACGATCTTGATGAAGAAAGCGTGACAAAGGCTTTGGCTGGTACAGAAGACGGTAGCCAGGGGGCAGGAGAAGACAGTGGCCAGAAGACAGAGGAAAAATCCACTAATACCTGACGAACTATTCAGCTACATTTCGAGAAGGATTGATTTCAAAGTAAGGTCTGGATTACTTCGCTGCGCTCGCAATGACGGCGGAGAGCAAGCACTCTGGAGCCTGCACTTGGGCTTGACCCGAGGGTCATTGCGAGCGCAGCGAAGCAATCCAGACTTTAAGTGATTGGCCAATCACGATTCGGGAATTGCTAGTATTGTGTTTTTCTACTAGCATTTGTCTTAACAATATGATACTGATGTCATCTTAGTGGTTATTGGTAGATAACTTTCATTTTTTACTAAATATTAGTATGTTCATGTTTAAGGTTGTTAATAACCGTGATATGTAGGTGCTTAATTGTTATTGGAGACTTTATGAAAAGTTTTTTTGTGGTACTCGCTTGTTTGTTCTCTATGCTCGATGCGGCATCTGCTTCTAGTAGGAGTGCAAGAGCTGAGCTAGATCCTGCGGCTGAAGTTGCTGCACATCAAAAGCGGGAAGCTATACGGCTGGCTAATCAAGTACTGGCAGAAGAGCGGGCGATAATTAATCAACAGGCAGAGCTCAAGATTAAAATTGAACGTGATTATGATATGTATAGCCGCAATATAGCTAGGTTTGCGCCGGATGCAGGGAGCAATGACGTGGTACGATATCTTGATCATCTGACAAGAGTGCAGACATTCATTGGGATGCCTGGTGCCGCCGATGGTGTTAACAACGAAATTCTCGCCATTCTTCGTGGTGCTTTGGTAGGGTTGCCCAGCCTGGAAAGTCCGTTAATAAGCGCACGCGATAGAGAGGTGATCATCAAAGCCTTTTTAGCGACACAGATCACCAAAGATTTGGATACAGAATGGTATGGTGGTGGCTATAAAAAAGAAGACCCGCGGTACGAGATTGAGGAGCCACGGCTGCAAAAGCTAATGGGCGCCAGCTACTCACAATCACCAAGACAATTTGATATTTTAAAGGG
>JBAWWF010000083.1:0-5209 GCA_037146895.1 Alphaproteobacteria bacterium
CAATGGTTACGTTATTGAGGGTGGGTGGAGCCGAAGCCACAACCATATTCGTGCATACCAAGAGATAAAAAAAGACAACTAAAAGAATTCTATATCGCATTATAAACAAGCCATTTTGTTATAGTTCGGACGAAATATACCAGCTAATGCGCTGAGGCTCAAGTAGATAATTGCACTTTGACAGTAGATAATTGCACTTACCAGGAAGATTCACTAATTGAAATATCGTGTTCATTAGAGGTACCATGACGTCATGAAAAAGTATTTATGCAACAAGCTCTATGTGTCGGCGTTCTTTAGCGTTTTGTTTTTAGTTGTGTTTGCAGCGATAGGAGCTAAACGTTTTATTGCTCTTAATAAGCTGGATGATTCTGTTGATTCCTCGCTACAGAAGCCTCTCATTCCACCACACGATTTCGCCGGCCGTGTCTGGCTCGTCTCTTATGCAGATGGCCCAGAAGTATATTTTGCTAATCAAAACTTTCTAGCTCAAACGGCTATTAACAAAGGGATTGACTTCATTCTCATGTATCGGCGGCCCAATATAGCTCCTGATTTTTACCAGGCTAATCGCGCAATATTAGAACAACCAAGGGGTGCAGGGTATTGGTTGTGGAAACCTTATTTCATTTTAAGAACCCTGGAGATGGTCCCTGAGGGTGATATCGTGGTTTATGTGGATGCTGGTGCATTTATTAAAGACAATATTATCCCCCTCTTGCAATATACCAAAACGTCAGACAGGGTATTTGTGCAGAATACCCATGTTAATCGAGGGTTTATGAAGCACGATACTATGGTGTTAATGGGGATGGATGATAGTGTGCTGGATAAACCGCAACTGGATGCTGCTGTCATCATAATAAAAAACACACAAAGTTCCAGGGATTTCATAAAACAATGGCTAGACTTGTGCCAAAATGCCCGTCTTTTAACAGACCAACCCAGTGAAACTAAAGAATACCCAGATTTTAACTCACATCGCCACGACCAATCGATCTTGAGTCTGCTGTATCTTAAGAATCCTGAAGGTGCTCATATAATTTCTAATGCTGAAAAGAGTATTTATTTTAACCATCATAAGCGACGCCCTAACCAAGCTGATATTTCCTTATTTAAATTTAATCGTTGAGCGTGGATCTAAAGATTTAGGGTTCGATTAAAAGTGAGATTTAGGCAAGATCCTCGGGTCAAGCCCGAGGATGACACTAGAGAGAGCCCGAGGATCTATCTAGGACTTATGCGAGCCTCACTTTTAATTACACCCCAAAGATTAAACAAACGTTACTTTTACGTCATTTTATTGTATATTGTGATTTTAAATCTATAGAGGGGGAAACTAATGGGCGGCATGAGTTTTGGACATCTTGTTTTATTATTAATTGTTGTTTTAGTTGTCTTTGGCGCGGGGAAGTTGCCACAAGTTATGAAAGACATGGCAAAGGGCGTAAAGGCATTCAAGGAAGGACTGAAGGAAGGGGAGGATGAGCCTAAAGACCATTCCGATACGCTCCCAAATAACCGCTCTGACGCTGCCTGATGTTTGACATTGCTTGGTCACAACTTGTTCTCGTCTTTATCATTGCCCTGATCCTGCTAGGGCCGCATGAATTAGCAGTTGTTGCGCGTAGTCTAGGGAGATGGGCGGGGCAGCTGCGCCGGATGGCCCACGATTTTTATCAACAGATTGAATCAATTGAAAAAGACGATGATTGATACACCGCAGCCTTTTCTGTCACATCTTGTCGAGTTACGCAAACGATTGCTGATAAGTGCTTTCGTATTCGTAGTTGTTTTTGCGATTTGTTATCTTTACGCTGAGGAAATTTTTCGATTTCTAGCAGTACCTTTGGGCAGAGGAATGATTTACACAGGGCTTACGGAAGCCTTCTTGACCTACATTAAGGTTGCCGGTTTTACGGCAGCATTTTTGTGCTTTCCCCTGTTAGCCCAACAAGTATGGCTCTTTATCGCGCCTGGCCTTTACAAACAAGAGCGCGTCGTATTTCTCTTCCTTATGGTAGCAACACCATTTCTGTTTCTCTGCGGTGCGGCCTTTGCTTATTTTCTCGTTTTTCCCAAAGCGTACGCTTTTTTCCTAAGTTTTGAAGTTGGCGGGAGCATGCCGATCACACTGGAAGCAAAAGTAAATGAATACCTGTCTTTTGTTATGCGCCTTATCCTTGCCTTTGGTATCTGTTTTGAGCTTCCGGTTATCTTAACGCTACTTGCCCGCATTGGTTTTGTAACTTCCCGAGGACTGATAACAAAGTGGCGCCTTAGCATTGTTGGCATCTTTGTCATTGCGGCTCTAGTAACGCCACCAGATGTGTTAAGCATGGTAGCCCTAGCAGTGCCGCTAATAGCCCTTTATGGAATCTCCATCCTTATGATAAAAGCAATGGAACGTAAACGTTCCTAAATAGGATATTTTTATTCGCCATATCTAAGAAAAGCATATGCAGCTTCAGGATCTATGGGGTTAATGAGCCGATAGAATTTTACCAACGAACCATAAGAGGTTGGGATATCTCTTAATTTATGCTTGAAAATGGTTGGCACAGTTCCCCATTTTGATTTGACTGTAAGCGGTAGAGTTTCTGCTACGATGGCCGCATGTAGAGTATTTTTATCTTGATCTAACTATAAAACGAGTGCTCCTTTATTCGGATAGCTCAGTTCATTTTTTATATCTTTTTTTACAAAAGTCGCTAAGTTACTATTATAATTCTCACTGTATATTATAGGGCCAGCAGGAATTTTAAGGATTTTTTCTATTTCCTCTATTTTGCGAGTAAAACCATCAACGTTTGAATCAAGTATACCTTGTAAGTTCTGTCTTATTTTGTTGTTGGGTATGAACGTAGGAATTTTGGCATATTCTTCCCTTAAGAAATATTTCTTTTTAGGGTCAGTAGTTCCCCTGCCTATTTCAACTATGAAACCGGACTCTACTAGAGATAAAAGATGGTTGCGTGTGGCTCTTTGTGAAATGTTTGCTTTATTCATAATTTCTTTTGTGGATAATCCTTCTTCTGGATTTGAAAAATATTGATATCTTAAAACGTCAACAATGGCATTATCCAGATCATCTAATAATGGTGTTTTTTTTGGGGTTGTGTAGATTGTGACTCTAAAATGAGTTGCGATCTCCTCAAATGTTGGTGTATCTAGCCCAAACTTTTCGCATTCTTGGATTATTTTATTGATTCCACTTCCATATTGTTCAATTAGTCCTAATTCATTAAAAATACGCCCAATAATTGGGTTCCTTAACTTAGAAATACCCCTTGTAATATCTTCAATGGTAAGACCAGTCACCAATAGTCCAGGATTTTCTATTTCTATTCTATTTTGATAAATAAACAGGCGGATACAGGCTCCTTTTTGCGAGTAGTCAGCGTGTAGGATGGCATTAATGATTGCTTCACGTACTGCGGCGACGGGTATATTCCACCGTTCTGATCTCTGGACATTCCAGCGTTCACCTTGTTGTGAATTACTAATTTCCGATTCGTAATTTGCGTGCTTTTTGATAAAATCCATCGCTTCTTGCGCTGCAATAGCCGGATAAGAATCAATGTCTCGGCTATCTATGGTTTTTAGATCTTTGGTCAAACCGAAAAATCGAACAGCCTTTATTTTTGCATTTGGAAAATATCGTTCTCTTTCCTTGCCAAATAAGATCATACCAGCATTAGTTGGTACTAGCTTATCCTGAAATTCGGTGACTAATTTAAGGGAAATTAAATCGGTCTTTTTTAGTTGACGAATTGGTTTAAAGCAGTTAGCAATCGGATCAAAATCAACCGCATCGGTAGTCAGCGCAATTAATTGTTCTTCTTCAAAGCTTCTCCTTTTTCCCAATCTCTGCAATTCTTCAATCATTTGCAGGTCGGCAAGCCTATTGCTAGAACCAACGCGTATATAAGTGGCGTTTTCTAGCGTTTCTTTTTTTATATAATGCGGTCGGCTAGAAGAGTTTGGATAAATACGCACAACCAGTACTGAACTTTGTTCGTAAACCAAAGTTTCTATCGTTGGAATTATATCGGGCGCAATCCAATCGGCTATAATGTTTTCTATTGTTTCTTCTAGTTTTTGAGGATCAGGAACCCCAACAACGTATTGTGTTTTGTCTGCTATGCCAAATAGGATATCGCCTCCAGCAGTATTAGCAAAAGCGCATACTGTACGAGCTAGCCTCTCAGGCGATTTTGAGAGTTCTTGTCTGAATTCTAAAGTTTTGCCCTCTGGTCGTCTCAAAAGCTCTAAAAGTTCCATGCTTTGCATAATTAAACACCCTCTTCAAAGTTGACATACTATGCATTATACCATGCACCAAAATAAACACAATGGTGCATAGTGTTATGCATAGCTCATGCAGTAGATGTTCGCCTATTTTTTACAAAAATGGTCTTCAATAGTTTGGCAAAAATAGTGATAAAGACAGAGGTGCAGCTGCTGGATGGCAGGAGTGTGGGTTGATGGGGCAGCGACAACAATGTCGCTATGGTTATGTAACAGACCGCCCTGTCCGGTAAAGGCAATGGTTTTCATGCCCCCCTCCCGTGCAGTCTGAAAAGCGTTGATAACATTACGCGAATTGCCACTGGTTGATAGGCCAATAAGCACTCCACCAGGGCGGCCATAGGCTTCAACTTGTCGTGCAAAGACAGCATCATATCCGTAATCATTTCCCAATGCAGTTAGTGTTGCCACATTGGCAGACAAGCAAATGACGTTAAGGGCCTGCCGCTCTTTCAAAAAGCGTCCCACTAACTCTGCGGTTATGTGCTGGGCATCAGCCGCACTCCCCCCGTTTCCGCACAAAAGAACTTTTTTATCTTGCTTGAAAGCGCTTACAATTTCATTGGCAATTTTTTCAATGTTATCTAAAACAACATTATCTTCCAATAATTTGCTCTTAGTTTCTATAGAATCTTTGATTGCTTTTTTAATTAATACGGTTTTATCCATGCCATTATATAAAATCTTGTGGGTTGTTAAAAATAATCTGACTGCCTTCGCTTTCGAAGCGGAAGGGCACGTATAATAAATCTTTTAATGCTTCTTTTATGTTTGACTGGACTTGGGGCGGGGCAAAAAATAAAATAAATCCACCGCCACCGGCTCCACATAATTTTCCGCCAATCGCTCCCGCCTGCATGCCTTTTTGATAAATGGCATCAATGGCATCGGTTGAAAT
>JBAWWF010000084.1:0-5189 GCA_037146895.1 Alphaproteobacteria bacterium
CCCAGATTCTCGGGTCAAGCCCGAGAATGACAGCGGTGGAGCGTGGACAACCTGGGGAGTTACGAAATTATGTATAAGCGTCCTATTTATAGTAAGATCATAAAACAGCTTGAAGGGCCAAGGAGCTTTATTCAGGTATTAGCAGGTCCGCGGCAAGTGGGTAAAACCACAATTGCGCAGCAGGTAATAGAAGCCTTTGCGCCCGCAGCACACTATGCATCCGCAGATGATCTAACTTTACGTGATATCGCATGGATCGAGCAACAGTGGGAAATTGGCCGCCTACGGGCTAAGCATGATGCGAATACTTCGGGTGCATTGCTTATCTTGGATGAGATTCAAAAGATCCCGCATTGGTCGGATATTGTGAAAAAGCTATGGGATGAAGATGCTACCTCAAGAATTCCCTTAAAGGTTATGATCCTTGGTTCATCAGTACCGCTAATTCAAAAGGGAATAACAGAGAGCTTAGCAGGGCGTTTTGAACTAATTCCCATCTCCCATTGGGGTTTCGAGGAATGCCGCGCTGCTTTTGGATGGACAGTAGAGCAATATATTTATTTTGGCGGATATCCAGGAGCAGCGCAGCTATTTGAAGATGAAGAACGATGGTCGCGCTATGTTGTTGATTCTCTGATAGAAACAGCTATCTCGCGAGACATTATGTTAATGACAAATATTCATAAGCCTGCGCTCCTCCGGCGTCTTTTTGAGCTTGGATGTAATTACTCTGGTCAAGTTTTATCTTATCAAAAAATGCTTGGTCAACTTCAAGATACAGGTAACACAACGACTTTAGCGCACTATTTGGAATTGCTTTCTGGGGCTGGGCTATTGACAGGCTTGCCTAAATTCTCTGGTGAACTGTTGCGTATCAAGGCTTCTAGCCCAAAATTACAAGTGCTTAATACTGCCCTCATTACAGCTCAAAGCACGCTTAGCTTTAAGGAGACACAAGAAGACCGAGAAGCTTGGGGAAGGCTTGTTGAATGCGCCATAGGGGCACACTTGGTAAATTCGACGCGTGGCAGCAAAATTGAGGTTTTTTACTGGCGTGAGGGCAACAAGGAAGTCGATTTTGTGATTCGCAAAGGAGAGGTCCTAGTTGCTATTGAAGTTAAGAGCAGCATGAGGAGGACAAGCTTTTTAGGGCTAGAAGACTTCTCTAAAAGGTTTCATCCAACACGAAAGCTTTTGGTGGGAGGGCAAGGAATTCTGATCGACGAATTTCTACTGCGCTCCCCAGAATATTGGTTATGATTCCGCTATAAATAGCCTCTATCATTGCTACGCGCTGAAGCACATGATTTGTGTGAAACGGATATAGCCCAATTACAACACCTTGTTCCTAGCAGAAAAATTTATTATGCATAGTATCTAAAACTTTTTATCACATAATTAAAAATAAATAGTTGATACCTGTATCTGTTTTGTGTATGAATAATAAATGCATGTACCAAGACGGTTATTAAGGGAAGGATGACATCATGCTAAAGCTCATAGTTTCTAACACTGAGGCACTTTCACAAGTGCCTCCTACACCTCAACGAATAACTACGCACACTAGTTGTTGTGCTAACTTCACGGCAGAAGTCATGGCTAAAAGCCCGTCTTCATATGTCATAACAGCTCGTGATTCATTTAATTGTTTAGCCTCCGAATTTACTCTAGAAATAGAGGATCGCGAAGAGGAAGGCGAATTGGGTCATGTTGTGGTTTGTAATTTTTCTCCTATCGTGGATGACCAATTGCGTGACTGGACCACACTTGATGAAACTCTTATCGACATAATTGTAGCAGAATTTCAAATGAAAGTATTAGAATCACTTCTTTTGTTTTGCTCCGCTAAAAATGTTGCCAATTTGGTTATTCAGATCGATGATGCGGATGGTGATGCTTTGGGGATATACTTAAGACTTGCGGCCTATAAAGATAAGATTCCTAAATATTACAGAAAGCTCATTCAATTGACCATTCCGATAAACCAGAAAACGTTTGATAAGTGGGATTTTTGGATGGCTAAGGTAAACCAGGACTTTCGTTATGCCTTATGGACATCACAACGCAATTCTGACGTCATAACATACTTTAAATCTCATATTACTATCGAATAGTAGTATCGCAGCCATTCCCGGACCGCAATTGGTCAATCGCTTAAGGTCTGGATTGCTTCGCAAGAGCTCGCAATGACGCCGCTTACGTCATTGCGAGCTCTTGCGAAGCAATCCAGACCTTACTTTGAAACAAATAAACTTTGCAAAAATATTTTGAACACATTAGTAGCAACAACACTTTGAGCATTCAGCGAGAATTGCTGGTAGTGTGGTGCCGTCGGAGAGAATCGAACTCTCGACCCCACCCTTACCAAGGGTGTGCTCTACCACTGAGCCACGACGGCGTGCATTGACTTTGGAACATTGCCACAGTTATAACTTGATGACAAGATGAATTGTGGAGGATGTTTTGTCAACACCCCAGATGGGTAAAAAACAGGAAAAATTGCAGCGCAAGGCTCAGGCTTTGCGTTCTAACTTGCGTAAACGTAAACAACAGCAGCGTGAACGCGAAGATAATCTCGTATCCGGTTCAGACAAAGCAACCCCTCCGTCCATAATAAAAGAGAGTTTAGATGTCCATATTACCTGATCACTTGATCCGCAAACGTGCTGAAGAGGGGATGATTACCCCATTTGTCGAAAACCAACGCGCCAATGGTGCTATTTCTTACGGCCTTTCTTCCTACGGCTACGATGCCCGCGTCGCTGACGAGTTTAAAATTTTCACTAACGTCGATAGTGCCATCGTTGATCCCAAAAACTTTTCTGAATCAAGCTTTGTTGATCGCAAGACTGATGTCTGTATTATTCCACCCAACAGCTTTGCTTTGGCGCGCACGGTTGAGTATTTTCGCATCCCTCGTGATGTTTTGGTGATATGCCTAGGCAAATCAACCTACGCCCGGTGTGGCATTATAGTTAATGTGACGCCGCTGGAGCCTGAGTGGGAAGGTCATGTGACACTTGAGTTCTCCAACACAACGCCGCTGCCAGCGCGCATTTATGCCAATGAGGGTGCTTGCCAATTCCTGTTTCTGCAGGCCGCAGACATATGCGAGGTTTCCTACCTAGATCGCAAGGGCAAATACATGGGACAGCATGGCGTAACGGTAGCTCGTCTTTAGAAAAAGGAAAAACAATAATGTATCAATTACGGATCGTAGGCGGTAGGCCTCTGAAGGGCGATATTGTCATTAGTGGTGCTAAAAACGCAGCGTTGCCCTTAATGGCGGCTAGCTTGCTTACAGGCGAGTCTTTAACTCTACACAACGTTCCGCGCCTTGCGGATATCCTTTCGATGGTGGAGCTGCTGACCCAGCACGGCGCTGTCGTCGAGGAATTGGCGTCCCACACGTTGCGTATCACCGCCGCTAACATCGACAACCTCGTAGCCCCATACGATATCGTTCGCAAGATGCGGGCGTCGATCATGGTGCTCGGCCCCCTAGTGGCGCGCTACGGCAAGGCTAAGGTCTCGTTGCCCGGCGGCTGCGTCATCGGTACACGCCCGGTTGACTTGCACCTCAACGGCCTCAAGGCGCTGGGCGCAGAGATTAACCTCAACCAAGGATACATCGAAGCTGAGGCGCCGCAAGGCCTCGTGGGCGCCACGATTTCACTGCCGATGATCACTGTGACCGGCACGGAGAACCTGATGATGGCGGCCTGCCTTGCTAAGGGGGAGACGCGCATTATCAACGCGGCGCTCGAGCCGGAGGTGGTAGATCTAGCCAATTGCCTCATCGCAATGGGGGCGATTATCGAAGGTGCGGGCACCAACACCATTGTCATTCAAGGTGTTGACGAATTGCACGGCGCAGAGCATACGGTGATCCCTGATCGCATTGAAACCGGCTCCTACTTAGTCGCTGCCGCTATCACGGGCAGCGACATCCGCTTGCTCAACACCTCGCTTGATCTCTTGCCAGGCGTAACTGATCGCCTTAAACAAGCTGGACTACAGCTGGAGGCCATGGATAACGGTATCCACATCCACCAGATGCAGCAGGCTTTCGAGGGGGTTGATGTGATGACGGAGCCATTCCCTGGCTTTGCTACGGACTTGCAAGCGCAGATGATGACCCTGATGACGATGGCGAACGGGGCGTCGATGATCACAGAGACTGTTTTTGAGAATCGGTTTATGCATGTTCCAGAACTAGGCCGCATGGGTGCGAATATTACGGTCCACGGTGCCTCTGCTTTGGTGCGAGGAACGCGTAAACTCTACGGGGCAGAGGTAATGGCGACGGATATTCGCGCCTCAGTATCGTTGGTGCTGGCAGCTCTTGCAGCTGAGGGAGAAACAATCATTAATCGCATTTATCACCTTGACCGCGGCTACGAAGCATTGGAAGATAAGTTAAATGCATGCGGTGCACTTATAGAGCGCATCCAAAGGAGTGATAGCTGATAGAAGAAACATCATTATCATCACCACTGGCACAGCTGCGGCTTTTGGCTAAAGATGTTGAGGATCTACATATCTTAGTGGCGCACATGCAGGATGCCTTACTGCCAATTACAGCTATGGACTATGATCGCAAGGCGGCAACCTTTACGTTCCTTGCTAATCGACACTGCTGGGAGCATCCGCCCCTTATGCATGAAGGAGCAAACCTATATCATCGGGTTCATTCAGGTATTTGTTTTCATAACGTTAAGGCTGTGCAACATCATGGCTTTCATCCCAAAAGCCCTTTGCGGACACTGAATTTCCTAACTATATTGCCCGAAACTGTGGCTGATATTCTGACTTTGCGTTTGATCTTTTCTGGAATTAATGAAATTCACTTGCAGGTCGGCGAAATTCATTGCCGCCTTATGGATGTTGAGCAACCATGGCCAACCCGTAACCAACCTATGCACGTCCACGAACATGTATCTACATATAACAGTAGCAGAGTAAATAGCTAAGAAGTGGTAGCGGGAGAGGGATTTGAACCCCCGACAAACGGATTATGATTCCGCTGCTCTAACCAACTGAGCTACCCCGCCAAATATAGGGTTCAGGGATCAGGAGTCAGGATTCAGAAAGGATTCTTACCTGATCCTTGATCCTGACTTCTGATCCCTGGATGGCGGGAGTGACGGGACTCGAACCCGCGACCTCCGGCGTGACAGGCCGGCGCT
>JBAWWF010000085.1:0-5170 GCA_037146895.1 Alphaproteobacteria bacterium
TTAAAGGTAACCCCCAGGACTGCCAGGGTCTTTTGGGCAAGATCGCCGCCCGCAGCCGCTACAACCTTGTCAGCGATAGATTGTTTGCGCTTTTCGTTAGATGCTATTACGGCCTCGACAATGCTAACTGGCAGGCCGAGTTCTTGTGCTGTGCGCGCTAACGCTACGATATCCTTGGGAAAACACGAACCGCCAAAGCCAGGGCCGGCGTGCAAGAACTTACGGCCGATTCGTCCATCAAGACCTATGCCTTTGGCGACATCTTGCACATCGGCACCGACTTTTTCGCACAAGTCAGCGATCTCGTTAATAAACGCAATCTTGGTAGCTAGAAAGCTGTTGGCTGCGTATTTGATCAGTTCGGATGTCTCGATACCAGTAAAGACGATGGGGGTCTCTAGGAGATAGAGTGGGCGATAAATGCGTTGGAAGTATGTGCGGGCCTGCTCACTTTCCACTCCAATAACCACACGATCCGGGCGCATAAAATCATTAATGGCGGAACCTTCGCGCAGGAACTCAGGGTTCGAGGCCACGTCAAAATCGGCACTTGGGTTGGTGGAGCTAATAATCTCGGCAACCTTGCGGCAGGTGCCAACTGGCACTGTCGATTTGGTGACGACAACGGTGTAGCCTTGTAAAGCCTCGGCAATTTGTTGTGCTGCCTGGTATACATACTTCAGGTCAGCGTGTCCGTCTCCGCGGCGGCTGGGGGTGCCAACAGCGATAAAGACGACGTCGGCTTGCGCTACGGAGGTGCTGAGGTCCGTTGTGAACTGCAAGCGACCATTCTTTTGTGTTTGCCAAACAAGTGATTCAAGGCCTGGCTCGTAAAAGGGGATCTTCCCTCCCGAAAGCTGGGCGATCTTAGCGGCATCCTGGTCAACGCATGTGACCTCAAAACCGAACTCAGCGAGGCACGCGCCTGTGACAAGACCTACGTAACCAGAACCGACAATTGCAATACGCATCTATTTTTCCTTTGCTAGTAAATTAAAAATATATACTAGTTTGTCACGGTGCAAGAACTTACCATTCTGCTTGATTTGAAATTTCAGCACATCGGGGAAAAGATAATAAATCTCAAGACGTTTCAGCACATCTTTACCTGAAGATTCACCACTCTTTATTTTTTGCAAACTAGAAAGAGAAACATCAAACAAAAGAGCCGCATCGTGAAGTGTTAGCCCCAACCCTTGCCTAAACTTATCAAAATCTGCAAACGTAAAATCCTTTTCATATACAGGCTCAAAAATAAAAGAAGACGGCCCCCGTCTGCCAATAGTCGCCAGTAGAACCAGCGGATCTTGTACATTTGCGGGCATCCCAAACATCTGGCAATAGCTCGGATACGCTGGATTTTCTGGATCTGGAATACGGTCCATAAGGCTTGGAAACATCGCTTTGGAAAAGAATTCTTTTTGGGTTCGGGTAAACTCAGGCCCTAAGGACATCACATTTCTTGCTTTCAAATAAGCATCATCGTATTGAAAATAAAATTGCTCTTCCTTTTTTTGTAGCAATCCCACATATAGCCTTGTCCGATAAAGCTCTAAAAAGATATCAACTGCAATAATGTCTGCATAACTAAAGTTAACCTTGGAGGGCATTTTCTAGGGCATCCTTTCTGTTATGTATAAGAGTTGACAACGCTGTTCGGCGTTTCTCTGATAAAAGAGGCGTATCAAGAATATGGTCAATATCCAACTGTTGAAGCTGTTTCACAAAACTTAAAATTGTTGTGTGAAAACCTAGACGCTCAAATTCTTGGATATAATCTTCGATTGTAGGATTTAACGTGTGCGAGGTGGCAATTTTCCCTCTTGGGTTGTGTTGAGCTAAAAGAAGATATTCTGCCTCAATACCCAAGTAAGATGGATTGTCATAGAATGGTGCTAATTGAAATCCCTTGCTTGTTTCAATTAAAGCAATGTTTCTTCCATGTCTATCATGATTACCAATGAGAGCATCAAATAAACATAAAAACACAAACTGATCTACCCCCTCCGTTCTTGCGACTTTTTCCTTAATGATTCTTAAAATAGCTTGCACAGAAAACTCTTCATCTTTCTCTATGTAATGGTAGATGTGGATTAAGTTTCCATGAGTAAATTGTTCCATGAAATTATCAACGACGAAAGTATCAATTTCATTTAGGTAGTGAATCAGATAAAAATTAGGCACAGCAATACCCAAACCTTGCGCAATTTTATTGGAGATATATTCTACACGCGGAAGTTCAGGATACTCTTCCTGCTGTACCTTGAAAATATAGGATTTATTGCTTAGCCTGGCGGAATATTTTTTGAATTTACCCTGAAAGAAACTACTGTAGAATGAGTTATGCGCTACACTAGGCACTGTCTCATCATTTCTGATGACAATATCGGTAAAATCAACAGAAGAGTCAAATCCAAACCAAGAGCAAAAGCACCGCAAGTGAAGACCGTGGTAAGGAACCTCTCCAATGATCGGAGTTTCACATTTGTAGCAAAACTTCATAGTAAACTTACACAATAAAAATTAATCAGTAAATTTACACTAGCATACTACATAAGAATCTTGCAAGTTAAATAGACTTCTCCTGCCAGCGTCCTTCGTGGGTTTGCTCCCAGAACTTGGGAGAGAGTCCTTGCCGACGATAGGTTTCTAAGCGTGATTGTGCTTGCTCGACTGCTGTTTCCTGTGAACCGTCAAAAATATCAACGCAACGCTCAAATCCTGAAAGGTCTTCCATAATTTTCCCGTTAGTAATCACCACCACTTGGGCTTGGTTGCGATTGCTGCTCTCAAGGCTAAGCCAAATGGGGTGATCTTCGGCGTTGCCCTTATAGCCATGCGGCAAAAATGATCCTGGAGAATAGGTCCAAAGTGCGTAATCAATGGCCTCCATACGCTGGGGAGAATCAATCACAACCAGGGCGCGCAAGCCTTTTTGGTAGACTTTCTCCAGCAACGCCGGCAGCATTTTTTCTAACGTACTTGTGTTGAGTTGATAGAAAGCTATCTCTTTATTGGTCATACTCAAACACCGTGGGGTTGCAGACATTCCTGGATTGCCACGCTTCGCTCGCAATGACGGATCGAGTGTTTGTGTTCCATTCGTCATTGCGAGGCTGCGCTAGCAGCCGTGGTAATCCAGGCTCTTCTCTTAACACCAATAGATCTGAGGAGTTACGATTATTGCTCATAGTTTTGCGCAATGAAGTGATTTAACAACCGCACTCCAAATCCCGTAGCACCCTTATGATTGAATGTTTTCCCTTGAGTATCCCTAGTAACTCCAGCAATATCGAGATGCGCCCACGGTACATCATTAACAAAACGCTGCAAAAACTGTGCGGCTGTGCTACTGCCAGCTCCACGACCGGAACCAATGTTCTTCACATCAGCGATATCAGAGTCTATATCTTTGTCATAAGCAGGGTCGAGAGGCATCGGCCATAATGGTTCGCCCATTGTCTTACCAGCAGCCAGCAACTTCTGAGCGAGATCTTCATTATTGCTAAAGAGACCCGCATACTCGTGCCCCAGCGCAACAACAATCGCGCCCGTGAGTGTTGCTAAATCGATCATCAGCTGTGGCTTAAATCGGTCCTGCGCATACCACAGAGCATCCGCCAGGACGAGCCTGCCCTCAGCATCCGTATTCAACACCTCAATCGTTTGTCCAGAGAGCGATTTGACGATGTCACCTGGGCGTTGTGCCGTACCTGATGGCATATTCTCCACAATCCCCATCACGCCAACCACGTTTACCTTGGCATTGCGGGAAGCCAAAGCTTGCATCAGCCCCAGAACAACTCCAGAACCTGCCATGTCATCCTTCATCTCGTCCATATTGCTCGCAGGCTTAATGGAAATACCACCGGTATCAAAGGTTACGCCCTTGCCAACAAACGCTATGGGAGCCTCGCCTTTTTTGCCGCCGTTCCACTGCATAACGACTAGCTTTGAGTCATACTGGCTGCCATAGCCGACGCCTAACAAAGCATTCAGCCCCATTTTCTGTAGTTCTTTTTCGCCGAACACCTCAACTGTAACCCCTATGCTACGCAGCTCTTCTGCACATGCCGCTAAGGTATCTGGATTGATCACGTTAGGAGGCTCGCTAACGACAGTGCGGGTTAAGAATACGGCATCGGTGATTTTCTTGAGTTGCGCGAACAAAGCCTCTGCGGCTTGTGGATCCGATGCGGCGAATGTCATCTCTTTGAGCGCACACTTCTCCTCAGGCTTTTGCTTGGTCTTATATTTATCAAAAGTCCATGATTTTAAGAGGCAACCATTGGCCATTGCCGTAACCGCTTGGACGTCGCTCAAGCCTTTAGCACCGATTGTCGGGATATGCACAAAACCCGCAGTGTGCTTTGTGCACTTTAGTGTAGCGGCGATCTTTGCACCAGCTTCTTCGAGCGCAAGCTGTGTTAGCTCTTCGCGCTTGCCTAATCCTAGAACGAGCAATTGACCAACACCTTTAAGCCCTTCTGGAACAAGAATCGATAAGATTTCAGCCTTTTTTCCCTGGAAAGACGCTGCGGCCACAGCGCGCGCCAGTGCCCCTTTTGTGACAGCATCAACATCCTGCGTTGCTTCTGGCAAAGCTTCATCCTGAAATACAGCAACCACCAGCACGCCAGTATCAGCTATTTTAGGGCTCGCAAAACTAATATTCATTATCGTTAGATCCTTTCCAGCAAATGTCCTTTAAGACTGAGGTTATACGAATTTAAAAGGAAAAACTAGATTACGTCAGCACCTTTTAAAGTCTATCTTTTCTTAGTGAAGGGTGAAAAGAAAAAATGCGGTGGAGTTTCTCCCGACCATTTCGAGGCCCACTTCGGAATAGTCGCGAGAAAACAAGACGTTTCGGGTATAAATTGGCCCAATCATCGTCCCTACTAAAACCTTTTTATCTCAGCTAGTCTAAGAGAAAATTAATCACCAGATCATGAGCTTTACAGAAGTCTTGGCACCATCGTTCCTTTAAGGAGGCCAGATCAACCTCGGGAGTGAAGTTTTAAGTTTTCCTGTTCCATAATGTGATCACAAAGCTCGTCGTAGTCTTTATATTTGCCGATAATAGTGCCAGTTAATGTTTTAATCTCGATCATTTCTAAAATCTCCTCTGCTAATTAACCTCAGTTCGGGATAAAAGAGAAAGCCATAA
>JBAWWF010000086.1:0-5141 GCA_037146895.1 Alphaproteobacteria bacterium
GTTGCTGCGGCCTTGATTACTCACGTTGTAGCTTTCGTGAAGTGCACCATGGTCTCGGTCGTTGGTTGATTCCCCGCTTCTTGCTTAGCTATTTAGCCTCAGTTCGGGATAAAAGAGAAAGCCATAAGACGTGCCCCACTGTCATACCGAACTCAGGTTATTTAGCCTATGCGATCCATCTCTTCGAGGACGCTGCAAACATTGTCAATGACCGATTCCAGGAGCTGGTGGTCATCTCCCTGCCCCATAATCCGTATGAGAGGCTCAGTGCCCGAGTGACGCACGAGAAACGAACCACGGCGTGTAGCTAGCTGTTCCTCGGCCAAGGAAAAGGCTTCCCGAACTTTTTGCTGTGTCATTGTTGCGTCGCTATTAAGACGAACGCTTTTAATAACCTGGGGCACAGGTGTAAAGAGCTGGCCAATTTTGCTGCACCCTAGCTCCTCGCCTAGCTCACGGGCAGCTCGCAAAACCTGAAGTGCTGCCAGCAAACCATCCCCTGCAACAACATAATCGCTGAGAATAATGTGCCCTGATTGCTCGCCACCGATGTTGCCGCCATGCTGTCGCATTGCTTCAATCACATATCGATCACCCACAGCGGAGCGGATAAATGTAATGCCCTTACTTTCTAAATACCGCTCTAAGCCTAAGTTTGACATGTGAGTTCCGACAACAACCGGATTCGACAATTCTCCTGATTTTTGCCAGCATGTTGCAATTATAGCCAAGAGATGATCGCCATCTAAGACACCGCCTTCAGCATCAATCATGATGAGACGATCACCATCACCATCGAGAACAATGCCCAGATCTGCTTTATGATCGACCACCGCACGACACGCGGCCGCTAAGGCGGTTGCGCCACAGTCTTCGTTAATGTTGATGCCGTTGGGAGAAACCCCCAAAGGAATAACCTCAGCTCCTAGCTCCCACAGAATCTTCGGCGCAACCTTATAAGCTGCACCATGCGCGCAATCAACGACAATTTTTAAGCCCTCAAGGCGGAAATCACGGGGAAGGGTTGCCTTAACGAACTCACTGTAGCGGCCGCCGGCATCATCTAAACGCCGTGCTTTCCCGAGATGTGTTGGTGTCACAAGTGAAAATTTGTTGTCAGCAAGGCACGCCTCTATGGCCGCCTCTTTAGCATCAGGAAGCTTGTGCCCCTGAGGATCAAACAGTTTAATACCATTATCGGAAAAAGGATTATGCGACGCTGAAATCATAACTCCCAAATCAGCGCGCAAGGAACGCGTTAACATTGCAACCGCCGGAGTTGGCAAAGGGCCGAGGAGTGTTACGTCCATACCCATCGCAATAAAGCCTGCTGTCAAAGCATTCTCAATCATATAGCCAGAAAGACGCGTATCCTTACCGATCACTACAGTATGCCGATGGCACCCACGCGTAAAATTATGCCCCACAGCTAAGGCTAGCTTTAAAATTTGATCAGGAGTCATCGGCCATTCATTGGCCTTTCCCCGGATACCATCTGTACCAAAAAGCTGCCGCTTACTACGCATGGGATATACAGCCTAATTTGAAATTCAGTTGATTAAGGGTGATTTGTGTTTCCTGGATTGCTTCGCTGCGCTCGCAATGACGGATAGGGTCGGCAATGTCCACTCCTGCCGTCATTGCGAGCACAGCGAAGCAATCCAGGAATGTCAACAGTTTCAAGCTGTTTGTGCACATACTATACGACTGGATTATCTGTTGATTTCTTACGGCGCGAAGGCTTCACGGGAGGCAGCTCTGTTTCTGGCACCGTTGTCCGTGGGGATTCGTTGACATCTAGAATTGCCAGCGATGGCAGCTCCCCCCCTTCCATTAGTATTTTTATTTCATCTCCCGTCAGCGTCTCACGCTCTAAAAGATTAGTTGCCAACAGGCGCAGCTCTGGCAATTTTTCCTTAAGCATCGTTACGGCTTCTTTGTAGCATTCATCCAAAATACGGTGGACTTCGGCATCTACTTTTTGGGAGGTCTCATTGGAAATCGCGCGAGACTGCGCAATCGAATGCCCTAAAAATATTTCCTGCTGCGGCTCACCATATGCTTGAAACCCAAGACTATCGCCCCCCATGCCCCACTCTGTGACCATACGCCTAGCAATTTCTGTGGCCATGCGAATATCGGATGATGCTCCTGTAGTTACTTTACCAACCCCAAAAATCATCTCTTCAGCAATCCGCCCGCCCATGGATACCCGCAAGTCGGCAAGCAGCTTGCTCCGTGACATAGAGATGCGGTCAGTCTCCGGCAAGCGCATTACCATGCCCAAAGCCCGTCCGCGAGGAATAATTGTGGCTTTGTGGATAGGATCCGAATCAGGGGTATAATAAGCGATAATGGCATGGCCGCCCTCGTGGTAAGCGGTTAGTCGACGCTCATCCTCAGTCATCACCATCGAACGACGTTCTGCCCCCATCATAACTTTATCTTTAGACTGCTCAAGCTCAAGCATTGAAACAGCTAGCTTCCCCCTACGAGCAGCCAAGAGAGCCGCCTCGTTGACCAAGTTAGCAAGATCTGCACCGGAAAACCCCGGAGTCCCTCTAGCTATAATTTTTGCATCAACATTGGGTGCTAGCGGCACTTTGCGCATGTGGACGCGTAAAATTTTCTCTCTACCCAAAATGTCAGGATTGGGAACAACAACTTGCCGATCAAACCGACCAGGGCGCAACAATGCCGGATCCAGGACATCAGGGCGGTTAGTTGCTGCGATAAGAATAACCCCTTCATTTTCCTCAAAACCATCCATTTCAACTAATAGCTGGTTTAAGGTTTGCTCACGCTCATCGTTGCCGCCACCAAGACCTGCGCCACGATGACGCCCTACAGCATCAATTTCATCAATGAAAACAATGCATGGTGCATTCTTTTTGGCTTGCTCAAACATATCGCGAACACGACTTGCACCAACACCAACAAACATCTCCACAAAGTCTGATCCTGAGATGGCAAAGAAAGGAACATTGGCTTCGCCAGCAATAGCGCGCGCTAGCAATGTTTTTCCAGTACCTGGTGGTCCAACCAAGAGAAGCCCTCGCGGTATTTTACCACCAAGTCGTTGAAACTTTTGCGGATCTTTAAGAAAATCGACAACTTCTTCTAGTTCTTGCTTGGCTTCATCGATACCTGCAACATCTTCAAACGTAACTTTGCCGGTTTTTTCTGTCATGAGACGCGCGCGTGAACGACCAAAACCAAGGGCGCGATTACCGCCGGATTGGATTTGTCTTAAGGAGAAAATAGACAGGCCAACCAAAAGCAGTATAGGGAACCACGAAATGAGAATATGCCAGAAAGACGGCATTTCCTCCTCAGGTGGTCCTACTTTTATGCGTATTCCTTTTTCTTCTAAACGAGGGACTAAGGTAGTATCTCGCGGTATAAAGGTGGTGAACGTACGACCGTCGTGTTTGCGCCCGATAACCACCTGTCCTCGAATGAGAACCTCTTCAACATTGCCCTGGTGAACATCAGTCATAAAATCTGAATAATCTACGGGCGGTACCGCGTTATTGTTGTTGTTCCCAGGGAATATTTGAAAAACAATGAGAACCATAGCAACAATTGCTAACCAAATTAATAAATTTCGACTGGTACCATTCAAATTTAGAAAATCCTTAATTGATTAATTCTGCCTCGCTACCCATCATAGCGAAGGTGTTGTTAATAGTCGACCAGAATCAATAGTCTACACATGATTATAAGAAGAGGACGTACTCAAACGCTTAATCGCCCTCTGTAGTTTTTCAAAAGCAATGACTTCGACTTGACGCACCCGCTCCCTGGAAATGGTGTATTTTTCACTTAAATCCTCCAACGTATGTGGCGGATCGGTTAAACGGCGATCAATAATGATAAGGCGTTCGCGTTCGCTCAAGCAATCCATCGCTTTATCTAATAAAGCCATGCGTTTAGCGATTTCATCGCGCTGCATCAAAGCAATCTCTTGATTATCACTATCATCAGCCAACCAGTCGATCCATTCCGACTCCCCTTGACCATCGCTTTTAACCGCAACGTTCAAGGAATGATCGGCTCCAGCCAAACGCTGGTTCATCTGGCGGACTTCCTCCTCTTTTACGCCAAGCTTGGTGGCGATATGGGCAACCATTTCTGGACTAAGATCAAAGTCGCTCTCGTTCGCAGGGCCACTTTTACGTGTTTTACGTAAGTTGAAAAACAACCGCTTTTGCGCCGAGGTAGTACCTATCTTAACCAAGGACCACGACCGCAAAACATAATCCTGAATGCTGGCCTTAATCCACCACATCGCATAAGTGCTAAAGCGAAAGCCGCGCTGCGGGTCATAATGCTTGATAGCATGCATCATGCCAATATTTCCCTCAGCAATAAGATCGCTCAAAGGCATGCCATAACCGCGATACCCCATAGCCACCTTGGCAACTAGTCGTAAATGGCTGGCGAGCAAACGATCTATGGCTTTGCGATCACCATTCTCCCGCCATTTCTTAGCAAGCTCAAACTCTTCATCATGAGACAGTAGGGGTATCTCTCGGATACGAGCAATATAACGACTAATATCGTCCGGTCCATCATTTCTGTAAGACGTAGAAGGAAATGCCATAAAAATTGTATACCTATCTAAGTAAGCAGTGACGAGGCTTGCGTTAAAGCTCGTCGCGCTAAGCCCTTAGCTTACCATGATCAATTGATCATGAGACGCCGACTTAAATTCATTCATTAAGCGAAAATAATGCTCAGCATGCTGATAAAAGTTTTCTGCGGTAATGCGGTCATCCATCGCCAGAGATTCGCACGCCATTAGCATATATTTCTCATAATATTGCTGAGCATGTGCGGGAGTTTTTCCCCTTGCATCAAGGTGACCCTCACTATTATCCCCTTTACGATTAGATATATTAGAGCGCGCTCCATTATTCCGCGAACGTCTTAACATGAGACTATAGCTCCCCTCTAAAAAACCGCAAAATACTTATAATATATAATAGATAGTAACTAAATCTATCAAAAATGCAAGCTATTTCTTCGTAGCTATTCTAAAACCTTAAGCACCCTAGTAATTATTCAGAGGAGTAACTATTCGGATTATGAGGCAAATGCTAGCGAAATCGAGAACCGGAGCGGAGCGTATTCTTCAT
>JBAWWF010000087.1:0-5137 GCA_037146895.1 Alphaproteobacteria bacterium
TACTCACGTTGTAGCTTTCGTGAAGTGCACCATGGTCTTGGTCGTTGATTCCCCGTTTCTCGTTTACTTTAACCTAAGTTCGGGATAAAAAAGGCTTAAAAGCGAGGTGCTATCTCATATATGGCACTCGCTGGTATTGTGTTATAAGGCGAGGCACTACACATAGCCGAATTGCTGAGATAGCGATGTTGTGCCACCGGCTTTCTTTAGCCGGTGGTTTGTTTTATAGGTTCCTAGGAATACTGTATAACTCCTTGAATCCCTACCAATTCAAGAGTATCTGCCATTGCATGGTGCCGGTTATTCCTATGTTCCTTTGGAATACCATGCTCGTCATATGTTTGCTCTGGGTCTACGCCTAGCCGTCTAGCCTTTTTTTCAGTTGCGCGTAACCTTTTCGCTGTCGATTCTTGCGAGAAAAGGCTGCGCTTAGCTCTACGCTTTGAATGTGGCTTGACGCCTGCTGCAAGTTTCTTTGCTTCATGTTCTGCTATAAGTGCAGTAGGGGACTCAGAAACAACAGATATTTCTTTAGGAGGAGGTGAGTTGAAAGTTTTTAATTTCCCAATAGCTCGTCTATGTGCACGCCTTACGCTACCAAGGAAATCTATGTGGTGAAATGTAAATTCTACACCATAAGGTTTAACTGTGCCAAATAGTTCACTGAGCTTTCGCGCGTCAAATGGTCCGTAACTAACAAGGACTGCATCTCGGATAAACTTATAGATTGCTGGTGCAGCTTCTTCAAATGTTAGTTGCTTACTTGGGTCAATTGGATGGACTTTGCTGACAAATGGAGAGACCTTTGTTTCAGGATTGAGGTAATAATGCAATGATTCAGAACCTTTCTTACCATTTATAACCTTAATTATGCTTATTTCCGTAATCGGACCCCATTTTTTAGGATCTGCTTCAATATCGCAAAAACATATTTCAGTGCCAATAGGTAATGATAAGAGGCCCCCTCGACGTAAAGCCTTGATAAATGATTGATCGGCTATACGTGGGCTTCTTCTCGGTGAAAATTCATCATCATTATCTCCGCTGCTCGCTGCACAGATAGATGCAGATAATAAGACACAAGCCATGGATTTGATAAAAAATTTACTATAGTTTTTCATTAATTAAACTTCCTTTAATTGTAATTGGTTTATCTCTAATTGAGATTTATACTGTATACGACAGTTAAAACAACAAAACAACTTTTTTTATTTGATTTATATTAATTTAAAATTGTAAATATTTGCCCTGCTACTGATTCAAGAAAAAAATCAGTTATATATCTATTGCGGACAAATACTCATGAGTATAGTAAAAATAAAATTTACAAACAAAAAAAGGGGGGATCAAGGAAGAGTCTGGGAGCTACCCAGAACTGATGTTAATATAACCTCAGTTCGGGATAAAAAAGGCTTAAAAGTGAGTCGCTACCTCATACTTGTCATGCCGGAGATTAGATTTTCTTGGACGAACATCGTGAGTCCTTTAGAAAATCTTATCGTCCGGTACCCAGTATACCTGTGCTCCTGGGTACCGGACAGCAAGAAAATAGGGTGCTCGCTTACGCTCGCTGCTATTTTCTAGCTTCCGGCATGACAGGGGGTGGAGATGCCATGCCTCTCTATTATTCCGAACTGATGTTAATATAGAAATTAGACGTCATACACTTGTGCAAAGGCGAGGAGGTCGCGACCTAGGATGACCACGAGACCGCTTTAATCACATTACGCAACTTTCAACATCACAACCTCGGCGGAGATCCGTACTACGTTGAAGCCGACGGGAAGCTCTTGTCTTCTTGGTGGACAAGGTGGTGGGGTCGTGCAGACCTTGCCAAAACTGGAGACTCCGATGTGGTAGTGCTGCCTAAGGGCTTTGAATACACCAAGGATTATTTGCATTATATTTAATAGAAAATCAGCAGCTTTAAATTTTATTTAACCATTCAGATGTATATATATATTGTGTAATGTTTATATTAGAGGAGGAATTAATGTCTGAGCAAGATAAAAAAATATCAGGGACGTGTGGCAGCGATCACCGATGCTGTCGTGGCATGGGAATACTCCTTGCTGTGCTTATCCTTGGGGGCGGTCTTAGTTACATAGGATATTCTATCAAAATGACACCTACCGCCAATCCAAAGCATGACCGATTTGTGGAAGTGAAGACATCTGTTGAACAAGAAGTAAAGGCAGACGCTGTTATATGGCGGATTCCTTTCCAAAACACAGGGAATGATCTCAAAATTATCCATGAGAAATTTGTTAAAGACAGGGATACCATTGTGGCCTTTTTGAAGGACAAAGGATTCAAGGAAGAGGAAATCTCCATTGGCGCACCTCGTATAACTGACCAATTTGTTCGAAAGGAATACGGAGACAATAATGGAAATAGCACCGTTAGAGACGATACACGCTATGTTGTGTATTCCCGAGTGAAGCTCACAACAGAAAATGTGAATGGTGTCATTGCCTCAGAAAAAGATTTAGACCAACTTGTTAAAAAAGACATTATGATCCCCAATGAAGGGAGTCTTCATGAAGCCAATCCAAAGTACTTTTTGCATGACACCTTAAAAATTGAACAGGGCGTTATGGATGAAGCTCTTAATAAAGCTAAGGAGCTCGCCAAACAAGTAGCGGAAAATATGGGGGTTAAGTTGGGTGAGCTTCGCTTCATAAAGCAAGATCAAGCTGTACAGATTTTGGGCCAAAACCACGAAGAGTATGGCCAACGCCTCAAAGGCCCTATAAAGGTCGCAAAAATTTCAGGAAAGTTTACCTTCAATATCCACTAGATCTTGTAGCAACTTGTTAAAAAAACCAACTATGCCGAAACCAGATCGTTTTGCGTGATGCAGGTGCTAGTTCGGCGGAGCGGCGTGTATCTCTGTATACATGAGCACCGCGGAACGAAGCAGATGTCCGCGCAAAACGATCGGGTTTCGGTATAGTCCGTTTGTCTCCAAAATGATCCTACTGTCGCCGACGTCGGTTGCAACACACGGGGTGCCATAGCAGCAATTCCCGCTGAAGATTGGCAACTCTTGGCCTGCTGTTGCTAAGGTAAAGAACCTGGATTGCTTCGCAAGAGCTCGCAATGACGGATGTGGCGTCATTACTGGTCTCCACACCCGTCATTGCGAGCTCTTGCGAAGCAACCAGCCTACGCTCTCCGAGCTTCGGCTCGATTTATGCGCCACACCCTACTTACGCAGCGGGCCTCATCATGGGGCGGCGTGTTTAGGTTTAGCAATGTCAAGACGAGGGGAAGAAGGTCCGATGCCTTTATACCCATCTGGAAACTCAACATTTTCATAGTCTCTGCCCGGAAAGGCTGTCTTGAATGTAATTTCATCTGGAAACATTTTTTCAAATTCCCCGCGGTACAGATAATGTTTAATCCCCCCATTTCCTGGAATATAGGGGTACTTTCCATTCCAAGATATTTTTTCAGACCAATTGATTCCACCAGCTTGTGGCATACCAGGAACTTGAGGCCTTTCGTGCTTTATGGAACTTGCAAGACCTACCAAATCAACAGCGACATAATGGGTAAAACCAGCTGGTGCGAAAGGTTCTGTGAATATCCAGTTGTAAGTCTTTCGATCATCCCTATTTGTTTGATCAATTTTGAGCCATTCTTGCATTGGATCTTTTTCATCGTAAATAATGAGCTGTCTTACACGTTCACTAGAACCCTGATAAGAGATAATCGGGGGATGATCCAATAAAAACTGATTAAACGCGTTGTCATCTAAGTCTGGCATAACATCATGTAATTTATCGTAAAGATGAAAACCCTTTTGAAAGCGTTTGATGGCTTCTTCCTTGACTTTCTCTACCTTCACTTGCGAAATGACCCAATGGCCATCCTCCTCCTGGCCCAATAAATTATGCCAACCACTAGGGATATACGTCTTATTTTCCGGATTATTGGCATCAGCTAAATATGAGTTTGCCCTATCGATTATTTCTGTTTGCTTTTGTGCCCATTTTTCTTTTAAAGATTGCCAATTAGGGTCTTGGGGTTCTTCATTAGAAGTTAACATGCTTTTAAATTCCGCGAAATCAAGCTGCCTTATTAGGCTGAGAGAATGCCATTCTTCACTCAACTCCTTGGTCCCAATAAAAGTTTGCGGTACGGCTTTTGCGATAATACGCCCCATACCTGCAGTAGGGGCATTCACCATATATCGAAGCTCAGGGTTTCTCATCAACATGACCTTGGCGGCAAAAGAATGTAAATCCATGGAAATTCTTTCTGAGCCGTTTTTGTGCTTTGTTATTCTTAGAAAGTTTGCAATCGTTAAGGAAACGCCCATGTGGGAGGTAATGAGGGCGTTTGGATTGGATGTAACCGTTACAAACATGTCGAGGCGGTCATCGGTAAGGTTTTCATTACTAAGTTGCGGTAAATTTTTGACAGGATTGGGTTGGGGGTTTCTCTCACGTGTGACGTAGGCTACCCATATTTCATTATCACGGTAGGACGTTTCTTTAAAAACCTGAAAAAAGTGATTCGTTCCATCACGACCCATTGTATTTCTGATATGAAAACGCTGGTTATCTTGTTGAAGTGCATATTTTTTCCAATCCGTGTAGTTGTCATCGGTGATACGCTCCATCACAAGCCACAGCGGGCGATCTTTAATTTTACTGACATAAAAGTTCGGATCCTTTTGGACGATATCGCCTTGAAAGGAATCGATGACGGCTTGAGTCCGAGCGGGTTCAGCCGCCCCCTTGAGTTCTGCATCTGCTGCGGCATGAAGCGGTACGCTATAGAATGTGATGGCGAGAATGAGGGATATATAAAAATGAATACGAAAAAGCATGGACAACCTCCTAGAAAAAGACTTCTTAACATAACTCTATCAAGAAAAATTTAAAAATATGTTAAAACAACCCATCGTAATGTAAATTTTTAAAAAATAATGTAGTGCCTAAATTTTAAAAACCCAGCAAAATCAACACCTCAGACCTTGCGTTAATCAAAAAAATGCGGAAGTCGGGAGAATCCATGCGCGTGAGGTCTTCTATGGTCTTGGTCGTTGATTCCCCGCTTCTTATTTCAACCTCAGTTCTGGATAAAAGAGTGGTGTGCCCCCCCCCACTGTCATACCGGAAGCTAG
>JBAWWF010000088.1:0-5061 GCA_037146895.1 Alphaproteobacteria bacterium
TACTCACGTTGTAGCTTTCGTGAAGTGCACCATGGTCTTGGTCGTTGATTCCCCGCTTCTCGTTTACTTTAACCTAAGTTCGGGATAACCCTTCGAGACGGCACTTCGTGCCTCCTCAGGGTAAACGGAGATCTCGAAGGGTTGTCTATAGGCTGAATAGTTAAACTTTAAATGGGATGCGCAGCTCAACAACGCGTTGATGCGGAATGGTGAAGAATTCGGTGGCACTCGCGGCATTGCGTGTGAGATATATGAATAGCTTCTCTCGCCAGCGTGAAATGTGAATGCGCATTGCCCGCATAGGCATGCCACGGCTCAGAAAGAAGGTTGTCTCGGAGATGTTAAAGGTCAGACCCATTTGGGTAACCTGCTCAAGAACACGAGCAACATCGGGAGTTTGTTGGAAGCCATAGCTCGCGGTAATGCGGTAAAAATTTTCTCCCAAATCTTCAATTTCGACGCGCTGCGAACGCGGCACACAAGGGATATCCTTGGTAACAATCGATAATAAGACGATGCGCTCATGCAGTATTTTATTATATTTGGTATTAACCAATAGGGAATAAGGAGCCATTTTACGGCTGCTGGACATAAAGATAGCCGTTCCTGGCACACGTAAAAGCGGATGTTCTTTTAGATTCTCAATAAACTTTGTAATTTTTACCGAAGAACGCTGTATCTGATTTAGCAGGATGCTGCGACCCTCTTTCCAGGTCGACATAATCGTATAGATGCCCATGGCAATCGCTAATGGAATCCACCCACCATCAAAAACTTTGAGAAGGTTGGCAACAAAGAAAACGCTATCGATCAATAAGAAGCCCCCAAAAATTAGGGTTATTTTAGCGAAACCCCATCCCCAAACATGGCGTGCCACAAAGAACGTTAGTAATGTCGTTAAGACCATAATGCCACTCACGGCTACCCCATAAGCTGATGCAAGCGCGCTGGATGTCTGAAATTCAAGGACTAGCAGCACCACAAAAAACATAAGCCAGCGATTAATCTGGGGAATATAAACTTGACCGATCTTCTGAGCCGACGTGTGCATGATTTTTAAACGCGGCAAATATCCTAGCTGTACCGCTTGTCGCCCAAGTGAAAAAGTCCCCGAGATCACGGCTTGCGAAGCAATAATGGCAGCAAATATCGCGAGTAGTACCGTCGGGTAAAGCCCCCAGCTTGGGACGAGATAATAAAAAGGATTTTGGATGGCTTCTGGGTTACTAAGAACAAGGGCACCCTGGCCAAAATAATTTAATAGCAGACAAGGCAAAGCTAAGCTAAACCAGGCGTAACCGATGGGTTTTTTGCCAAAGTGTCCCATGTCCGTATAAAGAACCTCCGCACCCGTAATCGCTAAAAAGACCGCGCCGAGAACACCTAGAGCTTCGCTCTGATGTTTAATAAGAAAGTGGACGGCATAGTAAGGGTTGAATGAATGCAATACAAAAGGCTCGTGGACAATTTGCGCAAATCCCAATAGCCCAATATACAGAAACCACACCACCATAACAGGTCCAAATAAGCGGGCAATACTCCCTGTGCCAAGGCTTTGAAAGAGGAATAGCCCAATAAGTATGATTATCGCTAAGGGCACTACATATGGTGTAAAGATAGGAGCCGCCACTTTTAAGCCTTCAAGAGCGCTCAATACAGAAATTGCTGGTGTGATAACGCTTTCGCCAAAGAAAAGAGCTGTCCCGAGAATTCCCGCTAGCATAATTTTTTTCCGCAGGGACGGCGTTGCGTTTCGGAGAGCAAGAGCCATCAAAGCTAAAATTCCGCCTTCTCCATTGTTGTCAGCGCGCATAATAAGAACGACGTACTTAAGAGAGACAACCAACATGATTGTCCAGAAAATAAGCGAAAGGATGCCTAGAACAGCTAGGGGGCTGGTATCATTGGTAGCTTTAAAGCACACTTTGAGAGCGTATAAAGGGCTAGTACCTAAGTCGCCATAGACAATACCAATAGCACCAAGCGTGAGTTTGGAAAAATGGTTTTTAGCCTCACGCGGCATTAATTAAAGCCCCCTATTTTGCATAGCTACCTGGAGCATCTTCAATGATTCTCTTTTGCTCAGGTTTTAATGGTTTTGTTAGATCGCCAGAATAATCTTCTAGCCACTTGCGCCATTGTGGCCACCATGATCCCTCGTTGTGCTGCGCATCTTGCAGCCAAGCCTGCGGATTCTTAGGTACCGAAGCATTGGTCCAATAGCCATATTTTTGACGATTTGGCGAGTTAAAGACACCTGCCACGTGACCTGATCCGCCCAAAACAAACTGCACAGGACCTGAAACAATTTGCGATAAGGGATATACTGATTGCCAAGGCGCAATATGATCATCCGCTGTACCAAACAGGAAAAGCGGTACAGCCATATTTGATAGATCGAGATATTCTTTTTTGATCCGTATCCCCTGCTTTCCTTTTTTTATTAAGCGGTTTTCTAGGAAAACTTGCCGTAAGTACTCAGAATGCATGCGCGCAGGCATACGTGTCGCATCATTGTTCCAATAAAGCATATCAAATGGCGTAGGTTGACGCCCGAGAAGGTAATTATTGATATAACACGACCAGATAAGATCATTAGCTCGTAGCATATTAAAGGACATCGCCATTGCTTTGCCTGTGAGGTAGCCTTGTTCTTTCATGTGCTCATCAAGCTTTTTGAGCTGTTCTTCACAGATATAGACCAAGAGCTCGCCAGAGTGGCGGGTATCGATGGGGCTTGCGACAATAGTGGCACTCTTAATGATATTACGCTTCTTTTGGGTGAGATAGGTTACTAAGCATGTTAACGCAATGCCGCCAGCACAATATCCAAGCGCATTAATTTGTTTAGCACCAGTAATTTCGCATACGCTAGTAGCCGCGTCCATAACACCGTTCAACACATAATCGCTGAGCGTTTTATCCGCATGAGCTTTATCGGGATTAACCCAAGAGACCATAAATACAGTCAAACCAGAATCAACCGCCCAGCGGACAAATGAATTTTCTTCACGCAGATCGAAAATGTAATATTTATTGATCCACGGTGGCACAATTAGTAGGGGAACAGCGGCGACTTTAGCCGTTGTCGGTACATACTGTATCAATTGCAAAATATCATTTTGAAAAACGACCTTGCCAGGTGTGGTCGCTAAATTTTTGCCAACCTTAAAGGCCGAAGCATCTGTCATGCGCATTTGCGGTTCGCTATCACAAAAATCACGCACAAAATTGGCATAACCCTGTTTGAGGTTTTTTCCCTTGGTCTCAAGCGTCTCACGCAAAACCATAGGGTTAGTTGAAGGAAAGTTTGTTGGTGCCATCGCATCCACAAACACGCGCGTATAAAAGTTAATCTTATGGTGCGTCTTAGTATCCAGGCCATCAAGACTGCGTACGGTATTTTGCAATAATTCCGCTTGTAGCAAGTAAGATTGCTTCAAAAAATCAAAATAAGGTTCTTCTTGCCAGGCTACGTCTTGAAAGCGTTTATCGTTAGCATGCGGTGCCACAACAGGTTGGGCTGGCAGCCCTTGCAATCGCTGCTGTGTGTTCTCAAAAAGATCTTGTAACTTACGTCCATATGAGTTTTGAATCTCTACAAATAGCTGCGGTTTTTCTTCTAGCTGTGTGGTCAGATTGGCGCAGGCTTTGGAGAAAACATCACGCATAATCCCAGGATCAAAAATTGTCATAGGCTGAGCGGAGCTTGCAATCGGTAATACAGGCTTGAATGCCTTCATGGCATGACTGGTTTTCTCTAACGCATCAATCCACCATAAGTTCTGGTTTTTCTTGCCAGTGCTCTTGTTTTTGCGTGGAAGTTTCGTTTGCTTCATCACGGACCCTTACCCTACTATAAGTGTAATTACCCATGTCAACTTAAACACCGTGAAGTTGAGACACTCCTGGATTGCTTCACTTCGTTCGCAATGACGAACAGAGTTTTTACGTTCCGTCGTCATTGCGAGGAGTTTACGACGAAGCAATCCAGTCCCTTCTCTTAACACCAATAGACCTGGGCAGTTACCTATAACTCCAGTAAAGCCAGGAAAAGATTAAAAGATTACTAAGATTGCAGTTGTGCTCGTTGCATATTTAAAAGCTGCAACGCAAGGCTTTTTCCCAAACCAGCGGCCTGGTCTATTGGCTGCGCAAAGTGATGCTGAACCACTGTGCTTCCATCCTCGGTGGCCAGCATTCCTTGCAGCTCAATAACTCCATCTTTTAATGTAGCGAGACCAGCGATCGGCGTGCTGCAATTACCATTTAGGGCACTGAGCATGGCTCGCTCCTGCTCAACACATACGGACGTAGTAGGATCATTGAGCGGTGCAATTAGTTCGGCTAATGCCAGGTCGCATGTGCGAATCTGCAAAGCCAAAGCTCCTTGACCTACCGCTGGCAAAAACTCGGGAGGTTCGAGAATATGCCCATTCAATGGCAACCCTAGCCGCTTCAAGCCAGCAACTGCCAGTATGATCGCATCAATGTCTCCACGTTCCAACTTCTTGAGTCTTGTATCCACATTGCCACGCAGCGGCACAACCACAAGATCGTTACGCATACGTTGAATTTGAACTTTACGTCTCGGTGAACATGTTCCAACGGTTGCGCCTGGGGGTAGGCTATGCAACGGTACTCCGCCATGCGTTAAAAGAATGTCGCGATAATCTTCACGCGACAGAACGGCACCAATGGCCAGACCTATCTCTTGGGCCATGGCCTCCATATCCTTCAAAGAATGAACGGCCAGATCAATTTCACGGGTCAGGAGTGCTTGTTCAATCTCTTTTGTGAAAAGCCCTTTGCCGCCGAGATCGGCTAGTGGGCGGTCCTTGATACGGTCACCTGTTGTTTCTAAAGCAACAACTTCAAAAACAACCTCTGGATGATACGCACGCAAGGCAGCACAAGCAATCTTTGTCTGTATGAGGGCTAGCTGGCTTTTGCGTGTGCCAATGCGGATGACTTTTTGTACCATGGGGTTCATTAAAGCTTTTTCGCCTCACTACCCCTCACTTTTGAGAAGTTTGCCAAAAATTTGTTAAAAACCACGGT
>JBAWWF010000089.1:0-5059 GCA_037146895.1 Alphaproteobacteria bacterium
AAACTATAATAAAGATACCTGACTTTACGCCTCGTTTCTAGTTTTAAATTACCTAACTATTCAGCCTATGGACAACTGCTACGCTTAATCTGCGCTTCCGGTGCTCATGTATGAAGAATACACTCCGCTCCGGTTCTCGATTGCGCTTGCATTTGCCTCATAATCTGAATAGTTATAAATTACATTAAGTTGGCGCAGTTTGTTCTAACACGCCCTATCCTGACATTAAATTCTTAGAAAGGTTTGAATGCTATCATTCATTAAGGAAGTGAGTAATTATTCATATGCGTATTGGCATACCTAAAGAAGTCAAAAACCACGAATATCGGGTGGGGTTAACTCCTGGTTCTGTACGAGAGCTCGTCTCTACTGGTCAGGAGGTGTTTGTTGAGACAACCGCCGGCATCGGCTCTGGGTTTCACGACCAAGAATATCAAGCCGTTGGTGCGCAGATTGTTGCTGATGCCGCAACCGTATACGAAACGGCTGATATGATCGTTAAGGTTAAAGAACCACAGCCGCACGAACTCAACTTATTGCGCAAAAACCAAATTCTTTTTGCATATTTGCACTTAGCACCGGACCCAGAGCAAGCCAAGGTATTAATCGCTGCACAAGCTATCGCCATTGCTTATGAAACAGTAACCGATGCTGTTGGGGGATTACCACTACTCGCCCCCATGAGTGCCGTCGCAGGCCGAATTGCAATCCAGACTGGAGCTGCTTGCCTTGAGAAAAAGCGGGGCGGATCAGGTGTTCTCTTAGGCGGAGTCCCAGGGGTGCCGCCAGGAAAAGTGCTGATCATCGGCGGCGGCGTTGCGGGATATAATGCGGCGCGTATGGCCGTTGGACTTGGTGCATCGGTCACTATCATTGATAAAAACATGCAGCGTTTAAATGAGCTCGATCAGTTATTCGAGTCGCGAGTGCAAACGATTTTCCCGACATTAGAAACCATTGAGGCGCAGTTGCGGGAAACTGATCTCGTCATTGGTGCTGTCTTGATTGCTGGGGGTGCTGCACCAAAGATCGTAACCAGGGCAATGATCCAAAAAATGCGCAAAGGATCAGTGTTGGTGGACTTGTCCATTGATCAAGGCGGGTGTTTTGAGACAAGTCGACCAACTACCCATGAGGCCCCATACTACATCACCGACGGTATCATCCATTACTGTGTCACGAATATGCCTGGTGCTGTGGCTAGAACGTCGACCTTTGCTCTCAACAACGCAACTCTCCCCTTCGTGAAAGCTATTGCAACAAAAGGGGTACAAGTAGCTCTCCAAGACGATCCCCACTTGCGCAATGGACTCAATATCTGCCTTGGACAAGTAACCCACGCGACAGTTGCCAGGGCGTTAGGATTTACATTCACCGCGCCCGAGGAAGCCACTATCCCTTATAGAACCGTGTAAAAGGGACATCATGAGGCCGTTTTACATGGTTCTATAAGGGATGCAACCGTGCTAGTCTTCCATTTGGTTCTTTAGTAGATTTAATGCCTCTATATAGGTATTAAATACTTCTGATTTTGATTTTCCGTGCTTCACAATAAGTTTTGTTAGGTTAAAAGCTATATTTTGCTGCGCAGTAACTATTTCTGTCATTGCAGAGAAAGCCTCTGCTCCATTTTCTGAAAAAAAATCTTCCATGTCTTGTGTGTCTACCATTTCTACCGCATTTGAATTTTTCATGATGTAGTCCTCCGTTAAGTTGCGTTGCCAACACTATAGAGCCCATACAAAACTCTATCCTATGGGGGCTCTAACGGTGGAAGCGTATCACGATGCTGGACTAGCACGCAAGGATAGTTTTTTTTAAGAATGCTTTTATCTCGTTTCATTTTAGTAAAATATTTGGCACACTTAGTAGATAATTAAGGGCTTGACCTAGAGGAGTGTTGCACGGTGAAACATGCTGACAGCCATTTAAAGCTGATACAAGATCGTCTTAGCTTGGGCGAATGGTTCATTGTCCCGCATGCAGATGCCTTTCAGGGAGAATACACCTCACCACACGATGAGCGGCTTGCTTGGGTAAGTGGCTTCACCGGATCGGCAGGAACAGCCCTAATTAACAAGGAACAGGCGTATATTTTTGCGGATGGGCGTTACACCCTGCAAGCAAAGGCACAGGTCGATCAGTCTTGGACAGTTATCGCAAGCACTGAACAAACCGCAGCTACATTCCTCACAAAAGCATTGCAGCCAAAGAGTACACTTTTGCTGGATCCATGGTTGCACACATTTCAGCAGTATCGTGATTGGAATGAACTTTGCGCAAAATATCAAGCGACACTTATTGCTTGTGCGCAAAATCCTATTGATGAGCTATGGCAAAATCGGCCATCAGCGTCCCATGAGGCAATATACGAGCACCCGTTAGCTTTTGCTGGCGAGACCTCAGAAAGCAAGCGGCAGCAGATAATTCAGGAACTTCAAGATAATGAATGTTTGCTGCTGACCAATTGTGAATCCATTGCCTGGCTTTTAAATATCCGCGGAAACGACATACCACACACGCCTATTGTGCATGCCTATGCTATTTTACATAAAACGGGGAATGTTGATTTATTTATCAACGCAAACAAAGTAGCTCCAGCTATGGGGGCTTATTTAGGGTCTGGGGTAAAGATATTTCCTTTATCAGCAATCAAGGAGCACCTTTGCGCATTGAACGAGCAGCATCGTGTGTGGATTGACCCTCGTCAAACTTCGGCAGCTTTGGCGTTGCTGGTTCAAGAATCTGGTGCGCACCTGAACTTGCAGCGTGATCCGTCTGTGTTAAAACGAGCAAGGAAGAACCCAACAGAAATCGCTGGTGCAGTTTCGGCGCATATCCGCGACGGTGTTGCCTTAACGCGCTTTCTTGCATGGGTGGCGGAAAATGCGCCTACAGGCAATCTCACGGAAGTTTCGTGTGCTGCCAAGTTGCTAGAATTTCGTCGTCTCGGCGAGCATTTTATGGATATAAGTTTCGGGACGATTTCTTCAGTAGGGTCCAATGGTGCTATTATACACTATCAGCCGACCCCACAAACGGATAGGCGGCTGGAGTTCCCGAACCTTTATCTTGTTGATTCAGGGGGGCAATACCGCGACGGAACCACCGATGTTACCCGTACCATTGCTCTGGGGGAACCAACCGCTGAACAGCGTCGACACTTTACGCTTGTTTTGAAAGGGCACATCGCTATTGCCGCAGCGCAATTCCCATATGGGACGCAAGGGGTACATTTGGATGCGTTGGCACGTTATTTCTTGTGGCAAGAGGGGCTGAATTATGCGCATGGGACAGGTCATGGCGTCGGCAGCTATTTGTGTGTTCACGAAGGACCACAAGGGATAAGTCCTAAATCACACCAAGATCTATTGCCAGGCATGATTTTGTCCAATGAACCAGGGTATTATCAGGAAGGTAGCCACGGTATTCGTATTGAGAACCTGATGGTGGTTGAGGAATGCCAAAATAATCTGCCGCAAGGATGGCTGAAGTTCCAGACCTTAACCCTAGCACCGCTTGATCGATGCTTGATTGAGACTGCTCTGCTGACAACACCAGAGCGTCAGTGGGTGGATAGCTACCACCAGCGCGTTCACGACACCCTCGCCCCATATCTTGATGAGGCGACGAGAGTCTGGCTGCGCACGGCAACGGAAGCCTTAACCTTGTGAGGTTTTGAGATAGCGCTCAAGGCCGTAAACTCGTATGTTCTCATTGAGGAAATACGCAGCGTTACCTGGAATAATCACTGTTAGCTGATCTAAGCCCAGGGTTTCCATCGCAATATGCATAGATTTTGTTGTAGAAGGGTTATTTGTATATTTAAACTCAAACGCCTTTTTGTGACCAGCCTGCACGATGAGTAGATCAACCTCTGCCCCTGCTTGTGTTGCCCAAAAAAAGCAGTCCTGAAAGTCTGCATTATGATAACGAATAATCTCTTCCAGCGCGAAGCCTTCCCAAGAAGCACCAACTTTGGAAGATGTTGACAGAGCAGAAAAATTTTGTAAATTCAGCATGCTATGCAATAGACCAGAATCACGAAAATATATTTTGCATGACTTAACTTGACGCTTACTTATATTCACAAACCAAGGCTGGAGCTGCCGCACTACAAATGTTCCTGATAAGATGTCAAGGTATCTCTTGACTGTTTTATCATTTAAATCGAGTGAGCGGCCTAATTCAGAGGCCTTGAAAAGGTTGCCGTGGTAATCGGACAACATCAACCAAAAACGTCGGATCATATAAGGATTCAAATTAAAACCAAAGCTGGGGAGATCCATCTCCAAGAATGTTCTGACATAGTCCTGTCGCCATCTAAAGCTATTTACATCATTATCCGCCAGATAGGACTTTGGAAAACCCCCTCTAACCCAAAGATTTTGCGCATTTTCAACCTCTTGAAGCGAAAACAATGTCATTTCAAGGTAGCTTATTCGCCCAGCTAGGGTTTCGGAGGATTGCCGAATAAGTTCAGCAGACGCACTACCTAAAATTAGAATTTTAAGTGAAGGCTTGCGATCTACGAGTACGCGTAAATAAGGAAACAGTTCTGGGCGACGTTGGACTTCGTCAATCACGATTAGCCCATCAAGAGATTCCAAAAGAAGTTTTGGGTTCTCAAAAGCTTTTAGATCATCTGGATCCTCTAAATCAAAAATATGGACTGGATTATAAATATTAAGATCAATAAATTGTTTGGACGCTGTTGTTTTGCCACATTGGCGTGGTCCCAAAAGTGCGCATATTGGATTAATGCGAAAAGCCGACTCAATAGCATCCAAATAGGATTGTCGCAATACGGTTGTCATGCTTGCTCCATCAAAACTGCCTATTTTTTAATCATATATCCTTGCAAATTCGGAATCAAGTTCCGAATTTGCAAGGATAATAATGGACGATGCGACATCTGAGGTAATCTCAGCATTTTTTATAAACCCAGTCTGTCAAAACACTTAATTATCAGCAATTCCCGCTGAAGGATAAAAGCTAGGAAAACCGAGGGTTTCGCGGTGGTTCAAAAAATCAATCAGTCTTCAGCGGGAATTGCTGC
>JBAWWF010000090.1:0-5013 GCA_037146895.1 Alphaproteobacteria bacterium
GCGTTTGGTAGTAACCGATGCCCCCATTAACCCTGGGAATTCAGGCGGTGCTCTGGTCGACATGGACGGAATGCTCGTTGCCATCCCCAATGCTATTTTTTCAAAATCAGGGGCTTCACACGGCGTAGGCTTTGCGATCCCCATAAACCTAGTTAAGGCAGTCATGGAAAGCTTCAACAAAGGTCAGCCTTATGTGATGCGTCCGTGGATGGGCATCAGTGTCCAAGATGTTGATCCTGACATAGCGGAATCTCTGGCAATGGGTGATAAAACTGGCGTTATTATTCAAGCGATCCATCCTTTAAGCCCAGCTCAGGGCACTGGTTTGGCGCGCGGTGATGTTGTGCTGCAACTGAATGGCGAGAATATTTTGGATCAGGACGATTTTCAATTCCGCTTGCAAACCATCTCTTTGACTGACACAGTAACTTTGAAAATCATGAAGCCTAACAAGACTGAGACAGAAATTAAATTTGCAGCCATTACACCACCTGATAAGCCGGCAGCTAATCCAACCGAGATTAAAGGGCAAAACCCTTTGAGCGGCGTAACGGTAGCTAATCTATCACCGGCAACGGCGGTCCAGTTAGGTATTGACCCTAACCAAGAAGATGGAGTTGTTATTACCAAAGTCGCCGCCTCTCCTGTTGCTAGCCTTCTGGGAATCAATCAAGGCGATATCGTTGTTGCTTTAAATGATCACCCCATCAGTGATGTGAAAGATTTGCAGCAACGACTGCAAAGCACACGAAAGTTTGCTCTTACATTGAAGCGACAGCAACAGATTTTGAATTTGCAGATTCAATGAGACCACTGGCTGAACTATTGCGTCCAAAGAACTTTACGGATGTGTGTGGGCAGGAGCATCTGCTAAAGGACGGTGGTGCTTTGCATGCGCTGCTGGCGGGGCGGCATTTGCCCTCGCTGATCTTGTGGGGGCCGCCTGGTGTTGGGAAGACGACGCTGGCACATTTGCTAGCTAAGCATTTCGGCTTTGCGCCAGTGAGCTTGTCCGCAGTCATGACAGGCGTTGCCGAGCTTCGTAAGGTTTTTGCAACAGCTGAGCAAAACCCACCGCTGATTGTCTTTATTGATGAAATCCACCGCTTTAATAAAGCCCAGCAGGACGCGCTACTCCATCCCATTGAACATGGCAAAATTATTCTCATTGGTGCCACCACGGAAAACCCTTCCTTTTCCCTGAACAATGCTCTGCTCTCGCGAGCAAGAGTGCTAACCCTCAAACCATTAACGATCGCGCATCTAGAGGCTTTGCTGTCGCGCGCCGAAGCCACAACAGGCCCTTTGCCTATAACTCATGAGGCACGCCAATACTTGATTACGCTGGCCGATGGCGATGGGCGGCGTTTGTTAAATGCCGTTGAGACGATTCACGCAACAGGGGTAGTGACTCCACTGGATGTCGCGGCGTTGAGCCAGTACCTTCAGGAGCGCACAGCTTTTTTTGATAAGGATCAGGATTATCACTATAACTTGATCAGTGCGTTTATTAAATCGATGCGCGGCTCTGATCCACAGGCGGCACTTTATTGGTTTGTAAGGTTGTTGGAGGGTGGCGAAAATCCCCTATACATTGCCAGGCGTTTGATTCGTTTTGCAGCGGAAGATGTTGGCCTTGCCGATCCGCAAGCTCTAACTCATGCGGTCGCTGCGGCTGCAAGCTATGAGCGTCTCGGTTCACCTGAGGGGGAGCTTTGTATTGCTAACTCGGTTATTTATCTAGCCTCAGCCCCAAAATCCAATGCTGTATATACGGCTCTGAAAGATGCCCAACAATCTCTCAAAGCGAGTGGTTCATTAATGCCGCCTTTGCATATTCTCAATGCCCCAACAAAATTTATGCGTGAGGAGGGTTACGCTAAAGGCTATCAGTATGATCACGATACGCCGGAAGGATTTTCCGGCCAGGAGTATTTTCCTGATGGCATGACGCCGCAGAACTACTATCATCCTGTTGATCGTGGCTTTGAGCGAGAGATCCGCAAACGTATCGATTATTGGCAAAAGCTGAAAGAACAGAAAAAGCGGTAAACTATGCAGATTATGAGCTGTGCAATGCCCTATCAACAACATCAGGGGCATAATCAATAACTTTGAGCAATACCTTTGCCGATCCATGTGGTTTACGACGTCCTTGTTCCCACTGCTGCAAAGTACGCAAACTAAAACCAAAGATCCTGGAAAACTCCGCTTGAGTAAGATGCTGCTTCTTCCTAATTCCATGGACGTCTATATCCTCAATATTCACAGAACGGCTGTTAAGCCTTTTAGTCCCCTGAACGTCTTCTAAAACCTCATGCAAAGAGTCAAGAAGAGAGTCTTGAGACTTTGCTTTTTTTGTCTTTACTGTCATTTTATCCTCCTAGCATTTCTCGTATCTGTTCTACAATTTTCTTAATTTGCTTTTTTTCCTTCTCTAACAAGTCTTCTTGGTCGTTCTTTGTATATGCTTTTAGCATATACAGCACGCTGTGAACCTGCAAATATAGATAACACACTCTTCCACCGCTTCGTTTCCCCATATCGCCTCTGGAGAAGCGAGCTTTTCTAACCCCACCGCTACCCGCAATAACCGGCCATGCTAATGGATTGCTCGCTATCTCATACTCCATATCTTCTCTCTCTTTTAGGGAGAGAATCTTAAATATATCTTTCTCGTACGTTTTTGTTGCTTTTATAACGATCTTCATAATATTAAGATACTCCATTGGCGCACTTAATCAAGTGCTTATTCATTTTTTTTACTGACTAATTAATTTATACCGAAACCCTGACATATCGCACCACATTGCACCAAATAAATTATGATATTTTGGTGCGATAAGGTGCGATAGTTACTCATCCCTTTACGGCACCACTGGTGAGTCCTGCAACAATGCGTCTTTGAAAAACAAAGACCAAAAAGACCAGCGGCAGAGTCACAATCACCGAAGCCGCCATGATCTTTCCCCATGGTAATTCATGCTGGCTAGCACCATTAATCATCGCAATAGCGACAGGGATCGTACGCTTGTTCTGAGTTAGGGTAAAGGTTAGAGCAAACAAAAACTCGTTCCATGCAGCAATAAATGCCAATAACCCTGTCGTTAGTAGAGCAGGTTTGAGCAGCGGCAGGAAAATGCGCACCAGAATCGTCCAGGAAGAAGCGCCGTCCATTATCGCCGCTTCTTCAATCTCACGGGGAAGCTCGCGCATAAAACTTGTCAAGACCCAGATCGTAAAAGGTAACGTAAAAATCAGATAAGTAATCATTAGACCATGGAGGTTATTGTAGAGTCCTAGCCAGCGAATAAGCTCGAACAAGCCAGAAAGGACAGCAACTTGCGGAAACGTCGACACCCCTAAAATGCCCAATAGGAGAAGACGCCGCCCGCGAAAGTGATAACGCCCTAGCGCATAAGCCGCCATTGTGGCTAATCCTAGAGAAAGAGCAACCACACCGCTAGCGACATAAAATGAATTGGCTAGCGATCTGGCAAACATCGTATCCGTGGCAATATCGTGGTAATTGCTCAAGCTGATTGCTTGGGGAAACATCTGAGTATCGAAGAGTGCGGTTCCTGTTTTTAATGAGGAAACAAACGCCCAGTAAAAAGGAAAAAGTGCCGCAAAACCGATTAGGACAACCATACCCGCAAAGCAGATTTTTTTAATACTTTGGGCGTGCATGAGGTCTTTCCTGGGTGTTGATTAATAGGTAAAAAACAGCAACGCAGCTAACACAGACGAAGAGACAGGTCGAGGCTGCGGAACCTATCCCCATATGCTGAAAATCAAAAGTCTGCTGGCGCGCGTAGATGGACAATGACATAGTGTCGCTAGCATTGCTGGTGAGGATGAAAATTAAATCAAAAATGCGCAAGGAATCAAGCAAGCGAAAAATAATAGCGACAATAAGCACAGGCTTGAGCAGCGGTAGCGTAATTTTATAAAAAACCTTCAATGGATGCACGCCGTCAATTTTGGCAGCTTCATAATAGTCTTGCGGAATCATCTGTAGGCCCGCTAGCAAGAGCAAGGCCATAAACGGGGTTGTCTTCCACACATCAGCAAGAATGGCTGCTGTGAGCGATATTTTACCACCCCCTAGCCATGCAACACCTTGATTCAGCACCCCGATGGAGACCAGAAGATGATTGATAATCCCGTAAATATCATGGTACATCCAGGCCCAAATCTGTGCCGAGACAACAGTCGGTATGGCCCACGGGATCAAGACTACTGCACGCAAGGCCCCTCGCCCCGTAAAATTCTGTTTGAGAACACACGCAAGAATTAGGCCAAAAATAGTTTCCAAAAAAACAGAGATCGTCGTAAACGTAAGCGTATTGCGAATGACCTGCCACCACAAAGGATCCTGCCAAAGGTATGCATAATTCTGTAAGCCCACCAGACGTGCCTGCGAAAGATTCATCAGACGTGCATCGGTGAAGCTGAAGTAAATAGTTCGCAACAAGGGCCAACCAGCAATTAATCCTAAAACGCAAAGGCTTGGCAGCAGGAAAACCAACCAAGGACGCCGTCGCGCATGTCTTCTAAAGAAAGAAGATCCTCGGGTCAAGCCCTCAACCATTAGTGCTTATCAGACGCTGTAGCTGCGTTTCGAGCTCAACAACTGCCTCATCAACCTTAACATCCTTGCTACCAATTATCCTATGAACGCGGGTAGCAATTTCATTGCTGAGTTCTTGATAGTTTGCCCCCATAACCGTTGCTGGACGCGCTACGGCATTATTTATTGTCGGCACCAGATCGGCAAAGAAAGGCTGTGCTTGCAATACATCTGGATCACTATAAAGTGCCTGAATGGTTGGATTTATACTGGCTTCAATCGCCCGAATCTTTTGTTCTTCGGGGCTACTGAGATAGCGGATAAGATCAATCGCCATGCTTTTGTTTTCGCTATACTTTGAAACAGCAAGCTGCCACCCGCCAAGCGTTGCCACCGACTGGCCCGCGTCTTGTCCTTTGGGCAATGCGATAACGCCGACC
>JBAWWF010000091.1:0-4954 GCA_037146895.1 Alphaproteobacteria bacterium
ACTCCTCGCAATGACGGCGGAGAGCTAGTAATGACGCCACTTTCGTCATTGCGAGGCCCCTCGGGGCCGCGGCAATCCAGGAATGTTTGCAACCTAACGGTATTTGATTTGAGCATGATCTGGGGATCTATCTAGGAAGAAATGTGAGTGTTATTTTATTCAACGCCACTGTGCTAACGGCGGTAATGACATCAAAATTGCTTCCGTATTGCCACCTGTTTGTAATCCGAAGCGTGTCCCTCGATCGTACAGCAGGTTAAACTCAACATAACGCCCTCGTTTTAACAGCTGTGTAGATCTTGCATGGTCGTCCCAGCTGGTTTGTACACGGCGTTGAACGATTGCAGAATAAATCTCTAAAAATGCACAGCCGACGCTTTTAGTAAAAGCAAAATCTTCTGCAAAAGACCCAGAGTTTAAGTTATCATAAAAAATTCCACCCGCCCCCCGTGGTTCCTGACGGTGCGGTAGATAAAAATATTCATCACATTGCTGTTTGAAGTTCTCGTAATATGTTGGATCATGCGCGTCACATATTTTTTGCAAACTTGTATGGAAAAAGTCGGTATCTTCAGCAAAAGCGAGGGCCGGCGTTAAATCTATTCCGCCCCCAAACCACGATTTTGTAGTGATAATATGACGAGTATTCATATGGATAATCGGTACATAAGGGTTGCGCGGATGGACGACGATAGAAATACCGCTCGCCCAAAAGCTAGGGGAAGCCTGTGCACCAGGTATTTCTCGGGAAAAATCAGCTGGCAAAGCACCATAAACCGTCGATACATTAACACCAGCTCGTTCAAAAACGGATCCCCCATCTAAGATAGCCATGGTGCCGCCGCCTTCATCTTCATTACCACAACGATGCCATTCTTTGCGGATAAAACGCTTTTGCGAGTTAGATGGCGGTGCAAAGGTATCTTCAAGTGCCTCCAGGCCAGCAATAATGTCTTGCTGTAATTTACTGAACCATTTGGTCAGTTCTTGTTTTTGGGAATTTGTTGTCATGTCTCTTCCTTTGGAAATGAATGCGTTTGCCGCAAGGCTTCACCCAGCACCATTGCCGCAGCAATAGCCATGTTTAATGAGCGGCGATGCGGTAAAAGAGGAATCCGCACACAACTGTCAGCTTGGTTCATGACAGCTTCTGGCACTCCAGAGCTTTCACACCCAACTAACAATGTGTCCGTCAGATGAAAAGAAAAATCGATATAAGGTGTGGTTGCTTTCGTATCAAGGAGGATCAAGCGCCCGTTATCTTGGGTGTGTTGTTGCTTGAAGGCGGACCAGTCCTGATGTCGCGTTATGTAGGCTAGGTCTACATAATCCATCCCAGCACGCTTTAAATGACGATCTGACCAAACAAACCCACACGGCTCAATAATATGTAGGGGCACGCCAAGACAAGCTGTTAGCCGAATCAATGTTCCTGTATTTTGAGGAATTTCTGGTTGATAAAGGGCTAATTGCATTAATCTAATCTCCTAGCTGTTTATACTTACGCTTGAAGTAGAGTAAGGGTTTTGTCTCATTTTTGTTATGGACATCAACAACATGGCCAATAATGATTTCGTTATCACCTACCGCGTAGTTTTGAAAAGAGCGGCATTCAAGGCTAACCAGGCCGCCACGCAAGATAGGGCACTTTTGCGCACTCATATCAAATGGAATTTCTGACCACTGCACTTGTGCGGGCCTTGTGAAAAGCTCCGAGAGCTGCGCTTGCTTTTCGCTTAGGATAGTCACCGCAAAGAAAGGTGCTTTACAAAAAATCTCATGCACCGAGCTTTGTCGCTGCAAACCAAAAAGTACCAACAAAGGTTCAAGCGACAATGATGTGAAAGAATTAATCGTTACGCCATAGTTGCGCCCCTCCCAACAGGTTGTAACAATGGTAACGCCCGTTGCCCACTGGCTTAACGCCTCCTTGAAATCTTCTATGCTCATTTGTGCTCTCTTTACATATTCGCTACCGTAAGCTTTAGCATACAAGGAACAACAAAAATGCGCTATGTTTGGCATGCGCAATTACTCAAAGTAAAAAATATGTTAAGAATAAATTAATATATTTTTATTACTATAATAAAAGAGATTATTTTATAGTAGTTTCTTTTATTATTATTTAAGGAGAATATGCAAATGTTTTATAAAGTTTTAGCTCTATCTCTTTTGTTGCCTTTTACTGTTTCTTTAGCTGAGGCGCAGATAATCCAAATAAACTATCCACATTTGGATAATACCACTAATAAGTTTAGAAACCCGTTGGATCCAAGAAATTCTATTCAGGGGGACGAAACGGTTAGTGATCACGAAGACGAGCAAGCAGACCCTCTGCAAACACCAAATGATGCTAAAGATAGCGATTAATTGTAACTCCCAGGTTGTCATCCTCAGGCTTGACCCGTGGACAGGTCCGAGAATGACAGCGGTGGAGTGTGGACAACCTGGGTTATTGATCTAATTGCAACATAACTCAGACCTACAAACATTATCCCACTACAAATTTCTTTGTCCAACGTGTACGCTCAAACTTAAGGGCGTAGCCACTAAGGATGGAGAGATAAATGATACGGTTTTTCTGGCAAATGGGGTTAATTGCTTGTTTGTTTTTTCAGATCCCTTGTGTGGGTACTGCTGCTGATTTACAGGAACGCCTTCTCCCCAATGATTTTTTACCAACGACGATATATTACAGACTATTTGAAACGGATTATAGGAGCGTTGATCCTGGTTCCGAACAACAAGAAGCCCCCCCACGTGATGCTATGGAAGATGGAGCGGCTCCAGCTCCCTCTAGAAGCGTTTGTGATGAAGAAGGTGTGGTAACTGATCATTCGTATACGGATTTTATGAACAGATTAGACGCTAAATTCAGAGCTATGAGAAACCCATATCCCCCAGAATCAATACCGACAAGGTTGTTAAGGATAGGGCTAAGCATTACGGGGGGGATTGGTGCAGGTGTTGGTCTATGTAGTACTTTCATGGTAGTATCAGGGGATGATTTTCACATTCCTAAGGAAACTAATTTTGCAATAGCCACTAGTCTTACGGTTTTTCCGTTTTTAGCGTTTTGTTATGGGGAGCAGTACTCACAGCTAATAAAACGCTTTGTTGGTTATTGTAAACAACCAAGCGATGATAATTTTAGGGTAACTTATAATTACAAAACTCTAGGACGTCGCGCTGCTAAGGTAGTCATGGGGGCTAGTGCATTAATCATGAGTCTTTCTTATGTAGCGCAAATGGCTTATTACCAAGGCAAGGATAATTTATTGGTTACCGCTATTGCGGGGCCTTTTTACGCTTTGAGTTGGTTTGATGTGTTTTTTAGGTCTGGTATCGAACAGATTAATAAAGATTTTAATCTTTATAAAGATCCTCAGCATTCAGCAACCACGATCTTTCAAGATATTATAGTAAAAAGCGTAACAAGCTTAGAAGATATGGTCATGAAGAAACCAGTGAATTTACAGCTCATTAGAGAAAGAATTGCTATCATTGAAGAATGCCTCGAGGAAAAAAGCGAAAATAAGCGTCCGTTTCAAACAGCTTGTATGACGGCACATTTAGACTGCCACCAGTATGTTATGCAAACCAATACCGCGCAATGGGATAATTTGTTGGAATATCTTAAAGCATTCAGAAAACCGCAGGTAAGGCATTTAATTTCTGATAGTTTAGTTACAATGGGGATGGGAGCAGGTTCTTGGGGTACTGCGGGCATTATAAAATATTCTATGCCTACGTCTTTAGAATGGATGGGGATGAGTTCCGAGGAAAGTGCCGTAATGGCCACGTTGTTTGCGGTATTCGCAATACCGCTGACGTATGGGCAACGAGACGCTTATATTGCGAATGCTAGAGGAATAGCAGATGTTATTAGGACGCGCGGGCGTTCAATTTGTGAGTACAAGGGCCCCCATAAGCTTGGCACACGAGTGATAGCTGGTGCTCTCAATTTTGTTGGGACAGGAGCACTGACTAGCATGACGGTTAGCTTGGGAATGCGGGCTTTTGCAGATTATACAGCCTATGGACAAGCTCTTTTCGTTGCAAGTGCTGGCATGCTTACGTTGTTTGCTGCTTATCACAATTTCTATCCGTTATCTATTGAATTTGCTAGTAATCTAACCTACTGCTGTCAATCGGAAGAAACCACATTAAAAGTTCGTTTCCTTGGTGCCTGTAGAGTCGTCAAAGACTTAATTACTCGTCTGAGTACTGGCTCCACTGAGACATTGTTCTTCCTATTGATGTTGGGTAAAGAGAATCCGGTGAGAGAGGCAGCATGGTAGATAAGGTTATTCTTGTCACACGTGATGATTGCGAAGTGGGCATAGCTACTAAGCTTAAGGTTCATCAAGAGGGGCTTTTGCATCGTGCCTTTTCTATTTTTGTTACCCGCGAAGGGTCGCAGGGTCTAGAGATTCTCCTGCAAAAACGGCATCGGCAAAAATATCATAGCGGCGGCCTATGGTCGAACACTTGCTGTGGCCATCCACGCCCAGGAGAGACCACACAAGATGCTGCACAGCGACGGCTTCTTGAAGAGATGGGGCTTGCGATGTCTTTACAAGAGATTGGCAGCTTTCATTACGAAGCTCGTCTTGGTAATGGGCTCGTCGAGAATGAGATCGACCATGTTTTTGTTGGTAAGTTAGGGGATCAGCCTTTCACAGCTAACTTGCAAGAAGTTGAAGAGCATGCATGGGTCCCGATTATAGCAGTCTCTCAAGATTGCCAAGATCATCCAGAAAAATTTACAGCTTGGTTTAAGCCAGCTTTACAGGTTTTGCACGACCTCGGAGATATCTACGATTAGCTTCTAAAACGATAAAAAATGTAACTTCCTAGGATGACAGTGGTGGAGTGCAGACAACCTGGGGAGTTGCTAAAAAATTAGTAAATTTTGATAAAAATTTTGAATAAGACATTTTTAGATATTGAC
>JBAWWF010000092.1:0-4914 GCA_037146895.1 Alphaproteobacteria bacterium
TTCCACTAACTGAGCTCTGTTGACAATGCGGTCCTTCAGTAGGCCCAACGCCCTAGGAAGGCGGCCCTCGGTCTCCAATTCCGAGGCGAGCCGCAGGGCCTGTTTTTCCACCTTCGAGACGGTGCTCACGAAGTCGGCAGGCGCCGCAGTCGCACAACCTACGGCAAACCCGGAGTGGCGCATGGGGAGAAGGATACGCTTAGCCTGTGTCGGCGTGATCGACCTTACTGTGTGTCCCATAATCTGAGAGACCGCAGCCGCCGCTAACACATCCATATCGCAAAGACGCTCCACGACGAGGCTTTCAGGGCAGTACTGAGCAAGGTGCTTGAGTTTAGACATGAGGCAGTAGCGTAGCAGACAGAACTGGAGCTGCGCCTCATACTCGGGGATGGCGGGAGACGGCGCTGCTAGGGGGGCGTTGGCGTCTTGAACAGCAATGGCAGGGATGTAACCTTCCGTGGTTTGATCCGCTGCTGCCGCATCAACCTCGGATAGGCCAAGTCAAGTCAAGTAATTAATTCCCATATGCATTGCTGCAGTTGTGCAAAGAGCAAAACAAACAAAAGAAAAAAGTCTTAAATAACACTCGCGCGTTAATTGCTTGTTGCTCCTCTGGCTGTCGCCAGCTGGGCTAATTGTTTTTAAATATTTCTCACTGATAAAGACCAATTCCCCGGAAAATTTCAGAAGCCAGTTGTCTTGAGTACTTGCGCTCACGGCGCCATAACCAAATCAAAGCGAGTTACTATGCGTGTGGCCAGAAGCCACGCGCCACGCTCCTCGATGACCCCTGCAGGCCAGCAGTTTGTTATCCAGAGTTCGCATGAGAAAACTAAATTTCACGCATGCGCCCGTAACTGGTTGTCTACATCTGGTCGAAGGTTCAGCGAGGTTTCAATGTGATCAGGCACCAGTACTCGACGATGCTGGGCTCATGAAGCATCGCATCGGGTTGATGATCAAGAGTCGTTGCGACTAAAGGGGCTGCGCGGCCCCATAACGGAGTTCGTCCCAAATGGCGCGTCGGGAGAGATTAGGCGTTTCCTTTTGTATGCGAGATTTTGATCCACAGATAACTCTCCATTGATCTCGATCAGCAGCAGCGATTCGCCACTGAATGAAATCAGTTGGAAGTTTGACGCTCTTGAGTGCTTTCTTGAGCGTGCGGCCCCATGTCATCTGTGGGCAACCTATCGGTCGGGGATGCTCAACCCAGCCAGTAAGCAGTTTTCGAGGAGCACGAGTTAAAGGCATACGCGAGACGTGTCCAGCCCACCGAAGCAGGCGTCGATGATAGTAGGTATCTAATGGCTCAATGCCAAGGCGTTTAAGGAGACTGTCGGTTGAAATGTGATGACGAATCGTATGAGCAATTGTAATGCGACACATAGTACGGGCACAGCGGTGATGAAATCGACGGAGACGTGCAAGCAAGTCACTTCGCAGACACCAAACTTCACAGCCATACAAAAGTATACTCAAACACAAGGCTACGTATATTCGACCTTTAACTTTGAGATCGATGTGCCTGTTAGTGAATATATATATATATATTTATTAACTACTTAGCACCAGCAATATTTTTAAGTGCTCCGAAGGCTGCAGTTGCTGACTTGATACGTTTATCAACATCAGCATCTGATGTAAGCGAGTGGTGAAGTATGGAGCCAAGGTACTTAAATTCTGTTGTGAAATCGACAAATCCGACGGGTAGCCCTGCACCGTCAATGATATTGAAACGTGAAGTGTCTGCAGCTGAGTAGTCTACACGCGGGGGCGGGATGTACATGGCTTCTGTTTTTGATGCCGTTGACCCACTGCCTACATGCACCTGAAGACCAAACTTACGCAGGTGGTTGTAAAGATAACTAGCGCCAATCTCAAGATCACTCCGTGAATTAAAGAAGAGAGCACAATCGTCAGCAAATAGCGAACACCAATGCTCGAAAGTGGACGCACCTCGCTTCCTACCCGATCTTTCACCCATCGTAACACCGTCAGCTCGAGTACGAAATTCAGGTTTCGGTACCGGCCATTCCATCGTTTCCATAGCTGCTTGCATTATGAAGAGAAACAACACCGGCCCTTCGCATGAACCTTGACGCACACCAATTGAGCTTTCCAATTCAGACTCCACATCTCCCACTTTGACTTTAATCCGCGCATTTTCGTGAAGGCGTATGACAACATTAACGAAGTGATCAGGCAAACCGAAACGCCGAAGCACTGCAAAAAGAGCCTCTCGCGGCACTGTATCAAAAGCTTTAACGAGATCGACAAATAATACCCATGTCTCCAAGTTATGCTCTTTCCTTTTTTGCAGCCCCACACTTGTTGCAAAAAGCCCGTCAATAATTCCACGTAACGCCCTGAATCCGGCCTGCTCATCCATACCTTCCTCCTCCATCACGACTTGCATTCGCGTCACCAGCATCGATGAAAATATCTTTGAAACAACATCCACTAAGAAGATTCCACGCCAGTTCTTGCAAAACGAAAGGTCTCCCTTCTTAGGTAACAGCACAAGACGCGCCACATCCCACTCACTGTATCTAAGACCGGTTGAATCATCAGCAAGAGGTCCAAGTTCTGCAAAGCCTTGTTCAGATGCCGGGTCAAATACCGTCACATAACCATGCTTCCAATCCCAAGTAAGGTCTGCTTTCTTGCAACCACTTAACAGTGCCGCCTGCGTAGTGCCACAACCTTTGTAGGCTTCGTACCGAGCCCAAGACTTAGTGTTCGGATTCTTTGGATTAGCCTGCCGGAAAGAGATTCGCCACTCTTTTGCGATTGCCAACTCCATTGTTGCCTCAGCTAGCTCAGGTTGCGGTCCGCTCGGAATTTCGCCTATCGGAAAACTGCCGGTCTTCCACATGCCGTTCACAACGTCTCGCAAATACTTTCTCGTCGAAGGATCCTCTTGGAGAGTCTTAAAATACTCTGCGGGACAATTCGCTTCACCCGCCGATTTGCCATTAGACATTCTCTGTACAGCCACACTAATCTCGTGATCAGTGAAAGGGTTGTCAAGCCAGGTCTTCGCTTTTCTCAAAGAAACGCATTCGACAGCGGCCGCATCGAAGGTCCCTTTTTTCGAAAAAGTCTGCATTAAACTCGCCACCATAACTTTCGCGTTTTCTTCAGGAGTCTCACACACATCCTTCGCTCCGTCACTCCCCTGATCTTTACGCAAAGCAAGTGGGGCAATATCTTTCACAGCTCTAGGTCCTCGTTCTAACTCACGAATCGCATCCCAGCACTCCTTCGGCGTGATAGGGCGCCTATCATCAACAGACTCCCTGCCATTAATATGTGCAATTATACTCTCCATCCATCTGTCTTTGGCGCTTCGAACCGCTCGCTTAACGTTCTTTCTCGCGGCCTTGAGATTGCCTTTCACAGTGTCAAGTGGATTGGAAAAGTACGACATCGTTGCCGAATTACGAATATCAATAACAGGTTTCAACTGCTCCCTTGCCGCTAGGAACCACCCAGGCCGCCTGCGACCGTCACTCATGAGAACTTCTTTTGCTGCTAATGTCATAGCCCCCTCAAGCACTTGTAGCGCAGTTGCTTGTGTACCATCACGACCTACGGAACCTTGCAAAAACTCGACATTCTTTGATACAGCTTCTCGCCAAGCTTGCCTCACAGCTGGATCTTGAAGCATACCTCGGTCAACACGTTTAGTACGCGGAGCCCGTGGTCCAGAAAAAGAATAAGCGACTTCCAACCTAATCAAAATTGCGCAATGATCACTATCAACACCGTGGTTCCAACACCCCGCATCTCGTACTCGCTTTAAATCTCTTTGCTTCATGAAAAAATAATCTAACTGAAATGGCGATTTCCTTCCTGGATGTCTCCATGTGGTATACCCCTTCTTCCGAAAGTAGCTCGTGGGTGCACAAAGTCCATTCATGCCCAACATCTGAAGTAACGCTTCACCAGCCGCGTTGACATAAGGAATTCCAAATGGCCCCATTACACGATCCCGGTCTGAAGCTTCACGATTATCATGCCGATTTCTGTTCCCAAGGGAGGCGTTCGCATCGGTGCCCTCCACTAAAATTTCTCCCACTTTTACACTGTTGTAGCAGCACTGCTTATGCATCTCGAATTCTTCGTGTTCTCCAACTGGCCGACTACTATCGGGAGCGTACGCACTAACAAGATAGATGACAAGTGAGCGATTCGTTGCGTCTATCAGTTTGAGCCTCGTAGCAACTATACGTGTTCTGAAATATAATTGCTGGCTTCCTGCTTTTTCCCAAGTAATCCTCGCATCTGGCCCGAGAACAATAGCAACTCCTTGAGCACCACGTGCGCACGGTTTAACATCCAAACCGTTATGTAAAAAAGTGTAGCCATTGTTCTCCCACGAATCCTTAGTTGTCCGCCACGTCGCTTGTAGGCACGCCGCCCATATTTTATGCTTACCCATACAATCAATAATTTCTTCCTCTTTCTCATCGCTAAAACCACGAACATTTTGTGAGATAATATTTACAAACGTTTTTCTAAGCTTTTTGGGTTCCAACGTGGTTCCCATCCCGTCTCAATGTATGCGATGTGCTGCGCGCTAAGCAGCCCCACCGACCTCAAACTACGAGCACACACTACAGAAGAACCCGAAGGTCGATCTTACTGCTTGAAAGTGCCCACAATTTTAAAATGAGGAAACAAAGAGAGTAAACAACACTTACGTGTGGTTCACAGTAACGATATCGCCATCTCGTCACTCGGCCTCCCCATGGCCGTCGCCCCAACGGCTACATCATTCGTGGAGGTATTTATAAGATTTGAGACAATCCATATATCACCATCTAAATTATATTATCATAATATACTAGCAATTAAAAATGGCTTACGAAGAAATTATGTTGGAATAACTGAACGAAAAGTTAG
>JBAWWF010000093.1:0-4876 GCA_037146895.1 Alphaproteobacteria bacterium
GTGCCCTACGACTTCTGGAGGGAGGATATCACCGAGGTTTAAAGCATTCCCATGGATAACATTAATGCCAGGGAGTGTTTGCCGCAAAAAGTGACACAGATCCTTTTCATACTCAACGACAAAGAGCCGTTCACGATCAATTCCTAGGTTTAATAGAGATTTTGTTAGACGCCCTGTGCCGGCTCCTATTTCAACCACAAAACCTGGCTCTCGTAGTGATATATGGCGACACATAAAGCCGCCAAGTGCCACAGAACTAGGGATAACAGCCCCTGTACGGAGCGGGCTTTTCATTAAAGCTTTTAAAAAAATGATCTTTTCACTACGCAAATGCCTGCGAAAGGGCTGCTTTGCCATTAGCTTCAGGCCTTATCAGCTAGTTGATAGCACCAAATAAAACCGGGGGGGCAATTCCACCATAAGGATCCTAAACGCGTAGTCTTGACAGGCAATCCCAACAGTTTTTCAACTGCTTGCAAGGGAGAACGTGAGCTATAAGTCACTTGCAAAAATATTCCTTTTTTCCCCATCACTGAGAAACAGTTTTCCATGATTTCCTGTCGGGATGCAACAGGCAAATACATCAACGGAATAACCGAAACGACCGCAGCGACCTGTCCCACCCAATCTGCGGGGATTAACTTTCCAATATGGCGCGCATCTCCTTCAATTGTCCTAATTGTCGGTAAGGTGTTTTGTAGGAAAGAGCATAAGTGCGGGTCTAATTCGATAGCAGCTAATGTATCAGGAGACAGTCGGCCGTTCTTCAGCAGCGAGCGTGTCAAACGACCTGTTCCAGCTCCGACCTCAACAACTGGACCTGAAAGCGATGTTGGCAGGAAACTAGCCGCATATGTTGCGAACTTTTGACTAATAGGTGCGATGGTTCCTAAGCGGAAAGGATGGCGTAGCCAGCGTCGAAAAAAGAGGCGGTTTTCCGCTCTGATCAGTTGTTGCTCTGTCTTATGTTGTGGCATGCGCTTGCTCTCCTGCCTTAATGATTTTCCCCAATGTATGAGGGTCTAAGCTGGCACCACCAACTAAAACGCCGTCAACTATTGCTAGTGATAAAAGTTCCAACGCGTTGTCGGCTTTCACAGATCCACCATATAGAACGGGTTGGGTGGGAAATGTTTTTTTGATCATCTCAAAAACTGGCACTATATCCTCAGTTGTTGCAGTGATTCCTGTGCCAATAGCCCACACTGGTTCATAGGCGATCAACACTTTGTCACTAGGTATTGCGGCAAGTTGCTGCGCGATGACGGCTTGGGTGAGGTTGCTTGCCTTTTCACTTTCCGTTTCTCCAACGCAAATAATGGGCACTAAGCCAGCACTCTGCGCCGTAGTGCACTTTTGGGTGACGCAAGTGTCCGTTTCGTTATTATGCTTACGCCGTTCTGAATGACCGATTAAAACATATTTGCACCCTATATCACGTAACATAGGGGCACTGACTTCTCCGGTAAAAGCCCCTTCGGCAAGGGTGTGGCAGTTCTGCCCGCCCAAGTTCCAAGAATCATCCCGTAAAGGTAACAGGTAAGGGAAAGGGGGGCAGATAGTAAGATCAACGTTGGGGCTGAGATAGGGTCGTAAAGCCAGGATATAATCACAACAATGCATAGATGATCCATGCATTTTCCAATTAGCGACTACGATTTTCTTCACACAATCCCCCTTTTTATAACTACTCAGCCTATGGTGCAACCCTTCGAGACGGCGTGTGCCGCACCTCCTCAGGATAAGCGGAGAGGATAAGATTCCCGTTCGCCATGAGGAGGCGTGGGACACGCCGTCTCGAAGGGTTGCACCATAATCTGAACAGTTACCCCATATGAATAATTCCTTTTTTTTTATTATATTGTAGGATAGAGTTAGCGACTAAGGCTAGAGAGTTTTTATACGATTAACATTAATAGGGCTTTTGGATAATGCTACAAAAAATTCGTGATCATGCGGGATCTTGGTTTATAAAATTATTGTTTGTTTTTCTGGTGCTTAGCTTTAGTTTGTGGGGCATTGGCGACGTTTTGCGCAACTATAGCCACTCGCGTCCCCTGTTAACCGTTGGCAGCTTTACGGTGTCCCTCGAAGAATTCACACGCACGCTAAGGCAAACACAAAGCAATATTCAAAGCTCGGCATCTAAGCCTTTGACGCCGGAGCAAATCAAGCAACTTGACCTTGTCAATAGGATTCTGGAGCAATTCACTACACAAGGGCTGGTTCGTCAAGAGGTTAATGCTGCAAAATTAGTTGTCACTGATGCAACCATTAAGGCTAAATTACATAGCATTCCGGCGTTCCATGATGATAAGCATATCTTTAACCCTGAATACTTTCGCAGGGTTTTACAGCACAATCATATAAGTGAAGCTAAATTTATCAATGATTTGCGTCTTGACCTTTTACAGGCGCAGCTGCTTCAGCCTCTTACGAGAGCGCAATACTTGCCGCAGTCGTATACAAAAATTCTGTTTCGTGGGATCAACCAAAGCTATTCCTTTAACATTGTTGAGATTCCTTTCAACAAGATACCTCTGCCAAGTGCACCTGATGAGGCAACACTTAAGGTTTTTTACGAGCAGAACCGTGATAAGTTCTCACGCCCCGAGGCGCGTTTGGTTTCCTTGCTGGTTTTAGATCTTGAGCACTTAAAGAAAGCAATTCCTCTTTCCGATGAAAGATTGCGGGCAGAATATGAGCAACGCACGGATGATTTTGTCATTCCAGAAAGGCGTTCTATAGAAGAGCTCATAGTTCATAACGAGTATGCCGATGAAGCTTTGGAAAGATTGCAAAAAGGTCAGTCGATGTCTTCTGTTGCTAGCCTCTTTAAGGCTGATCGCCGTGATGTTGTTGAAGTCACGCGTGGTGAGCTATCCCAAGATGTTGCGGATACTGTGTTTGCTGATAAACCAGTGCCGTTTGTAACGACTCCTATCAAAACAAGTCTTGGAACTCAGATCATTGTGGTTAGTAAGATTAAACCACAAACGACAAGGCCGTTCGATGAAGTTCGTGCAGAGCTGGTGACGGCTTTGCGTGAAACTATCGCTAATGAGCAGTACAGGGATTTATATACTAAGATTGAGGATAATCTTGCGGGCGGTGCTACGCTTGAAAGCGTGGCTAAAGAAAATGGTTTGCTGTTTGTGCAGTTAGCCTCCCTTACTGCGCAGGGCAACGTAACTGGGGGTGAATTTCCAGGTTCTTGGAGTAAAGACACTCGCCAAAAGGCTACCGAACTTGCGTTTGCAACGACTGAAGGTGCTGACGCACCGCTGACAGAGATTGCTAATAGCAGCAGTTCATTTATTGTGCATGTCGATAAAGTGATTCCTGCTCATGTGCCTGATTTCGCGAACCTGCGAGCTGAAGTTACCACCGAGTGGCAACATAGCAAGCGCATGGAAGCAGCAGCAAGTATAGCTGACAGTTTAGTCAAGGCAGGATCGTCGCATGATTTTGAACAGCAGGCGAAACGCGTCGGTTTTAAAATACAAAATCTAGCTATAAGCCGTGCTGCGATTGAAAAAGACGCGGTCAGAAGGAAACGTTTCACCGAGGCTTTATGGCGTGATATGTTTTCCTTACACCCAGGAAAAGCGATAGCTGGTATTAATAAGGAGAGCTTTGTTGTGGGTTTGCTCGTTGCGATTAAACCGTATGATATGCAGCACTCGCACAAGCAATACGAAGCTTTTGAAAAACTTATACAAAAGACCGTTGGTGGTGATATTGAAGCAAGTTTCGTCAATGGATTGCGCAACTCGTATTCAGTTGAAGTTAATGCGTCGATGCTGGCTACGGCCACTGCTGGCGAAACGCAGTAACGTCACTAGACACGAATATATTTGAGGTTATTAGTTGATGAAAAAACGCTTATTAATTTATGCTATTATCGCGTTCATGACTGTTTTTGTTTATTACAAAAATAAATCTGCCAAAGATGTTTCTTTTTATGTTGGAGTTACGGCAGGGCCGCATGCTGAGATTATGGCAAAAGTGAAAGAGATAGCGGATAAAGAAGGCTTGCCATTGACAGTTGTTGAGTTCAATGATTTTATTCTTCCCAATCAGGCTCTTGATCAGGGAGAATTGACCGCCAACTCCTATCAGCACCAGACCTTTTTGGACGAGCAAGTCAAAAACCGTGGTTTGAAAATTGTCAGTGTAGGCAAAACCATTATCCTGCCACTGGGAGCTTATTCCAAGAAGATTAAAAGTAGTGACGAACTCGCTAAAGGTGATTTAGTTGCGATTCCTAATGATCCCACCAACGGGGGTCGGGCTTTGCTCTTGATGGACAGGCAACATATAATCGAGCTCAAAAAGGGGGTTACTAATCCGTCGCTGATGGATATTACCAGCAATCCTAAGAAATTAAAGATTATTGAAGTTGAGGCACCACAATTGCCACGCACTCTTGACGATGCGGTTATGTGTATCATTAATACGGATTGGGTGTTGCTAGCAGGGATAGACCCGCACTCAGCACTTTTTAAGGAAGACAGTAATTCTCCTTATGCAAATGTCCTAGTTATTCGTGAGGCCGACAAAGAAAGCCCTAGGGTGCAAAAATTATTAAGCATTTACCATAGTGATGCCATTAAGGAGTTTATCAACAAAACGTTTAAAGGGGCCGTTGTTCCTGCTTGGTAACCTTTAGAGACGGCGTGTTCCACGCCTCCGTAAGGCGAGAACGTCCCCCACAAATCCGTTCGCGCCTTACGGAGGCACGAAGTGCCGTCTCGAAGGGTAATCAGTCTAATAGGCTCAAATAACCTCAGTTCGGGATAAAAGAGAAAGTCATAAGATGTGCCCCACTGTCATACCGGAAGCTAGAAAATAGCAATGAGCGTAAGCGAATGCA